>JACDAY010000374.1 GCA_013695195.1 Blastocatellia bacterium
ATCGGCGGAAGAAGCGGCTTTTTGAAACGGCTTTTCGATTTTGCTTCCTCGGATTCGGGCGTGCCGCCGTCATTATTTGTCGAAGGTAGCGGCTCGTCGCCGTTTACCGGAAGCCCCGCAACCACGCGGCGAAGCTGGGTGCTGTCGAGCGATTCGTGCTCGAGCAAAGCTTCGGTTAAACGCTCCATTGTTTCGCGGTTTTCACTCAGGATTTTGGTCGCACGGGCGTATTGCTCTGAAACGATGCGGTTTACTTCCTGATCTATCCTGATCGCGGTATCTTCGGAAAAATCGCGATGCTGGGCTATTTCGCGGCCGAGAAAAATCTGCTCTTCCTTTTTTCCGTACGCGAGCGGCCCCAGATCGGACATTCCGTATTGGCAAACCATGGCACGAGCAACCTCCGTCGCCTTTTCGATGTCGTTCGACGCACCGGTCGTGATGCTTCCGATAAAAAGCTCTTCGGCAATGCGGCCGCCCATCGAATTGGCGATCATAGCCAGAAGTTCCTCTTTTGTGCGTCCGAGAATATCAGCCTCGGGCAGAAAAAACGTTACGCCGAGAGCGCGCCCGCGCGGAACGATCGTAACCTTATGTACCGGATCGCTTTCCGGTATGTTCATGCCGACCAGAGCGTGTCCCGCTTCGTGAATTGCCGTCAGACGTTTTTCCTTGTCGGACATTACCATGCTGCGGCGTTCCGGCCCCATCATTACCTTATCCTTTGCGAATTCGAGGTCTTGCAATGTTACGACTTTCTTATCATGACGAGCAGCGATCAAAGCCGCCTCGTTAACCAGGTTTGCAAGATCGGCGCCGGTAAATCCGGGCGTTCCGCGTGCAATGATGTTTACATTTACGTTTTCATCGAGCGGTATTTTCCGCGTGTGAACTTTCAAAATTCCCTCGCGGCCGCGCACGTCCGGGTATGACACGACAACCTGTCGGTCGAATCGTCCGGGTCGGAGAAGTGCCGGATCGAGAACGTCCGGGCGGTTTGTCGAAGCCATAAGAATCACGCCATCGTTCGATTCAAAACCGTCCATTTCGACGAGCAGTTGATTTAGCGTCTGCTCGCGTTCATCGTGGCCGCCGCCGAGACCTGCACCGCGATGACGTCCGACAGCATCGATCTCGTCGATAAAGATAATGCACGGAGCGTTTTTCTTGCCCTGCTCGAACAGATCACGAACGCGCGAAGCTCCGACGCCGACGAACATTTCAACAAAATCCGAGCCCGAAATTGAAAAGAAAGGTACGTTTGCCTCGCCGGCAACGGCTTTGGCCAGGAGTGTTTTTCCGGTTCCCGGAGGCCCCATCATCAAAACACCCTTTGGTATCTTTCCGCCGAGCTTTTGGTATTTTTGCGGGTCTTTTAAAAACTCGATAATTTCCTGCAACTCTTCCTTCGGCTCTTCGACACCGGCAACGTCCTTAAATGTAATACGTTTTTGCTGATTATTCAGCAGTTTCGCCTTTGATTTACCAAAGCTGAGCGCCTTGTTTCCGCCGGCCTGCATTTGCCGCAGGGTAAAAGCCAAAAATCCGATCAGCAGCAGAAATGGCAGAGCATTTATAAGAACTAGCCAGCCGAGTCCACTGGACGCTGCTTCTTCATTAATTTTTACAGCGTTTGCTGGATTTGCTTTGTTAAACTCGTCAAGCTTTTTCAAAAGCATCTCGCGAGTCGCGTCGCTGCCGATGGTCGTCAGGAACTTATTGCCGCCCGCGTCAGTGAATTCTACTGCCGACTGCCGAAACGCCGCTTCCTTAAATTCTTTATTTTCGATACGCGTGCCTGCCATATCGATGGTCAGATCCTGAGACGCTTTCGTCTGTTTGCTTTGCAGAAACCAAACGAATACGAGCGCGCTCGAAATGATCATCAACCACAATAAAATCTGTTTTACTTTAGAACTCAATTTATAGCCTCCAAAATCAACTTTCACCACACAAAAGTTTTACCAATGCAATAAGATGAAAGTTTCCCTTCCAGCGTTGTTTTCAAAGCACTGCCCTTCCGCTTTCAACTCACCGACTTTCGATTGTAGTTCGCGCCATTTTATTTATCAACCTTTATGTTTCTAAATATGAGCTTCGCATCTTGTTTGACTACTGTTTCGCCGCCCGGCAATTCGACGGTCCGGCCGCTTTTTGTACTCAAAATCAAACGCTCGATCGCCTCAATATGTTTCAGTTCTAAAGAGCGTAGATTTCCGCGCTTCTGTTCCAGCCATTGGCGAAGTGTAAGATAGAGATCGGGTTTGGGGAGGGTTTTTAAATCTTTGAGTTTCAATTCATCGGGTTGGTCGGGGTTACCCGGCATTAAGCCACCCGCTGACGCAGGCGGTTCTGACACGAATCCACCCGCTGACGCAGGTGGTTCTGACAAGTGACGCATTAATTCCGCCGTACGTGCAAGCGTCTCGACGATGTTCGGGTTGAAATCAGCGAGCATCGGAAGCAGTACTTTCCTTATTCGTACGCGCTTGAACGCGAGGTCTTCGTTCATCGTGTCGTAGAGATATTCAGTTTCGTTCTCGCGGCAGAAATTTTCGGTGTCAATGCGTTTTGCCCAGGTGAGAAGCGGACGAATGAGAAGTGGCTTCAAGTCCAAAGTCCAAGGTCCAAAGTCCAAAGTCTCAAGTCCCAGGTCGTTGTTTTCCGGCTTAAGACTTGAGACTTGAGACTTGAGGCTTCTCACCGCTTTCATCCCCGAAAGGCCTTGTGCGCCGCTTCCTCGGATGAGGTTTATTAGAAAGGTCTCGGCTTGATCGTTCATCGTGTGGGCGATTAAAACGCCGTAAGCGTGGAGATTTTCTGCGGTGCTTGTTAAAAATTCGTATCGCGCATTTCTCGCATTTTGTTCGAGATTGCCTTCGCCAGGGATTTTTCCGCGTCCAAGAGCAAGCTCAAAGCCCAGTTCGCCGGTTAAATGTTTGACAAAATCCTCGTCCTTTTGGCTTTCCACGCCGCGAAGATCGTGGTTGAAGTGCGCTACAACAATACGTAAATTAAACTTTTTTCTTTTCTGAAGATCATGAAGCGCAAGTAAAAGGCTGATCGAATCAGCCCCGCCGGAAACGGCCGCGATAAAGGTTTCGCCTGCAAACGGCAGGCCGAGCCTGCGCCATTCGGTGATCAAATTGCGAACGAAATTATGCATATGGTCGGACCGCAGGCGCCCTCGCCTGCAAGCGCGCCTTGCACGCTAAGGGTCGTAGACATTTACACTTTTAGATTGCAGGCAGCAATCTTGCACGCGAGGGCCGTGAGATCCAGTCAAATGGTCTCTACAAGCTAACAATAGTATTATTAAGACGTTGCTTTGCTTCGACAAGTGCCTCAGCGACCCGCGCCGGTGCTGTTCCCCCAACCTGCGATTTGCTCGCCAATGTTTGCTCAAGGCCGAGAGCGTCGAAAACATCCTCGACAATCTCGCCGGAAAATTGTGAAAAATCTTCGAGGCTCAATTCGTGAAGCTCTTTTCCCTGACCAATTGCAAATAACACAGCCTTTCCCACAGTATCGTGAGCGGTGCGAAATGCTGTGCCCTTTTTTACAAGATAATCCGCGAGCTCCGTCGCGTTTAGAAAACCCTTTTCAGCCATTTTGCGCGTTCGTTCGTCATTTACGGAAAGATTATCGAGCACGATGGCGGCGACGCGTAGACACATTTTGACGGTATCTGCGGTATCGAAAACGGCTTCCTTGTCTTCCTGCATGTCTTTGTTATAGGCCATCGGCAGGCCTTTAAGTGTTGTAAGCAGGGCGGTTTGATGGCCGAATATGCGTCCGGCCTTTCCCCGGATAAGCTCGAGTGCGTCCGGGTTTTTCTTTTGCGGCATGATGCTCGAACCGGTGGAAACGGCATCGCTCAATGTTATAAATGCGAATTCGCTTGTGCAGTAAATGATCAGATCCTCGGCAAGCCGCGAGAGATGAACCATTATAAGCGAGCATGCGCCGATGAATTCAACGGCGAAATCACGATCGGAGACGGCATCTAGACTGTTGGTCGTAATGCCGTCGAAACCGAGCTCTTTTGCAACGGCTTCTCGGTCGATGTCAAAACTCGTGCCTGCCAAGGCGGCCGAACCAAGCGGCAAAATATTTGTTCGCTTCCGCACCTCGCCGAGCCGTTCGCCGTCGCGGGCAAACATCTCGAAATATGCCAAACACCAGTGCGCCCACAAGATCGGCTGGGCCTTTTGCATATGTGTATAGCCCGGCAAAATCGCGTCCTTATGTCGCGTCGCGGCTTCGAGAAGAGCATTTTGCAAATTTCGAATTTCCGTGCGAATTCCGTTGATCTCTTCGCGCAGCCAAAGACGAAAGGCCGTTGCGACCTGATCATTGCGGCTGCGGCCCGAGTGAAGCTTTTTGCCGGTTTCGCCGATCATTGCGACGAGCTTCGATTCAATAA
>JACDAY010000005.1 GCA_013695195.1 Blastocatellia bacterium
TTCTTATCCTCGATTTCGGCTCGCAGTACACGCAGCTTATCGCACGGCGTGTGCGTGAGCAGGGCGTTTATTGCGAAATCCATCCATTTCATCTACCGGTCGAAGAAATAATCAAAAAGAATCCGAAGGGAATAATTCTTTCAGGCGGGCCGTCGAGCGTGTCAGATGAGGACGCTCCGAGGCTTTCCGCGGATTTTTACGAAAAGGTTGATTCACCTATTCTCGGCATTTGCTATGGAATGCAGCTGATCGCGGTCGATCTCGGTGGTTCGTCCGAGCCGGCCGCACGACGTGAGTACGGTCATGCAAAGATGAAGGTTTTGAGCGGTGAGACAGCACTTTTCAACGAACTGCCCTTTGAGCTCGATGTCTGGATGAGCCACGGCGACCATGTTATGACGCTGCCCGCGGGTTTTCGGAAAACGGCTACAACGGGCGATGTCGTTACGGCAATAGAAAATCCCGAAAAGCAGATTTTCGCCGTGCAATTTCATCCTGAAGTCTCGCATACGCCGCTTGGCAGAGAGGTTTTGCGCAATTTTCTTTTCAATATCTGTTTTTGCAAAGGAGATTGGACGCCGGCGCAGTTTATAAAAGAAGAGATCGGGAAAATTCGAGAAATTGTCGGCGAGACCGACAACGTTGTTTGCGGCCTTTCCGGCGGAGTCGATTCCACCGTCGCGGCCGTGCTGGTTCACGAAGCGATCGGGACCCGGCAGACTTGTATTTTCGTGAATAACGGCTTGCTCCGCTTCGGCGAATTCGAGGAAACTCTCAAACTATATAAAGATCATTTGCATTTGAGTGTACGCGGAATCGATGCGTCGGCCAGGTTTTATAAAGCGCTGGAAGGCGTATCCGATCCGGAGTTGAAAAGGAAAGCGATAGGGCGGACATTTATAGAAATTTTCGATGCAGAAGCGGACAAAGCCGGCAACGTAAAATGGCTTGTTCAGGGAACACTCTACCCGGACGTGATCGAGTCGGTATCGATTCGCGGCTCGTCTGTAACGATAAAATCGCATCACAACGTCGGCGGCTTGCCCGAGGAAATGAACCTAAAGCTCATAGAGCCGCTTCGCGAGCTTTTTAAGGACGAGGTTCGCCTAATCGGTAAAGACCTTGGAATTCCCGAAAAAATACTGCAAAGACACCCGTTCCCCGGCCCAGGACTGGGCGTCCGAATTCTCGGCGACATCACACTCGAAAAGGTCGAGCTATTACAAAAAGCCGACAGCATTTTAATCGAAGAACTCAAAAATTTTGATTTGTATAATGAAGTTTGGCAGGCCTTTGCCGTGTTGCTGCCGGTCCAGTCGGTTGGCGTGATGGGCGATTTCAGGACATATGAAAAAACTGTCGCTCTGCGTGCTGTTACTTCAACCGACGGAATGACCGCCGACTGGGCCCGCCTGCCGCACGATTTCCTCGCCGCAGTCTCGTCCCGCATCACGTCCGAAGTCCGCGGCGCCAACCGCGTCGTTTACGATATTTCTTCGAAACCTCCGAGTACCATTGAATGGGAATAATTTTCGCTAAATCGTGAAATTTGAGACATTCCCGCAGCGGATTGTTTGGATCATTTTTCCTTCCTGCTCAAAACGAATCTGGCAGGAATTGAATCCGAAAGTGTAATAAGGGCGAAATCAAACCTGAAAGCCAACAAGGCAAATTTTAAAAGAAAGTAATTGAGAAGGGGATAAAAAATGAAAAAATATACGTTATCATTAATGTTTGCGATAGGAATGTTTGTGCTCGGAAGTGTTACAGCTTCGGCGCAGATGATGAAATCTGACAATCCGATGGTCGGCGGCGCAGCGATGTTTAAGACAAAAGACATCATTGACAACGCTGTGAACTCTGCGGATCACACAACTTTAGTTGCCGCAGTCAAAGCGGCCGGATTGGTCGACACCTTAAAGAGCAAAGGTCCGTTTACGGTTTTTGCGCCGGTAAATTCAGCATTCACTGCACTTCCGGCAGGAACGGTGGATATGCTGCTATTGCCTGAAAACAAAGTAATGTTGTCAAAGGTTCTGACTTATCACGTCGTTGCGGGCAACATGGATTCGAAAAAAATTGCCAAGGCCATCAAGAAGGGCAACGGCAGAGCGACATTCACAACCGTTTCCGGCGATACGTTAACTGCGTCCATGAATGGGTCTGTTTTGGTTCTGACGGATGAAAAGGGCGGTATGTCGAGAGTGACGATCGCTAATGTCAGGCAGTCGAATGGTGTTATTCATGTGGTAGATACCGTTTTGATGCCGAATTAGGCTTTTACACGATAAAACTCCCTCTTTTAGATACCCGGTTAAAAGCGGGATTTAGAAGAGGGTTTTTATTTCACTTTGAAAATAGTTTTGAGCTATTGACTCGAATCCACAAAAGACGGGAATAATTCGGAGGGTTTTTGCTATTTTATTTATAGGCCGATGATTAATTATGGCCGGGTTATTATTATGAAATTCAAAATCAACTTTCTAATTGCAATAATTTCAGCATTCACATTACTTGCATTCGCCGTCGGATGCGGAAATTCCGCCGCATCCTCAACAAGCGAAGCCGATGCAGGAAATCCGAACGTCATAGCAACCCCTGAAAAGGCTGTCTCTCAAAAAACCGTTTCCAAAATGGATGCAATATCGAACGACGAGTACAACGGTGAGAAAATAGTTAAAACCGAGGTTGAATGGAAAAAACAGCTGACGGCAGAACAATTCTACGTACTGCGTCAGGAAGGAACAGAGAAGCCATACACCGGCGTATATAATGATCATAAAGAAGCCGGAGACTATCACTGTGCGGCTTGCGGGCTCAAATTATTCAGTTCAAAGGCAAAATATGACTCGGAAACGGGCTGGCCCAGCTTTTATCAGCCTATCGCAGCTAAGAATGTTACCGAGCATGTCGACAAGAGTCTCGGAGAAACGCGTACTGAAATTGAGTGCAGCCGCTGCGGCTCACATCTCGGACATGTTTTCGACGACGGCCCCGAACCAACAGGACTTCGATACTGCATGAATTCAGTAGCTCTGAAGTTTCAGAAATGATTTGATTTTATTATGTTTTAGCTTTTTTGCACGCCGGACGCGTTCATAACTGGCAGAGATTCGCCCCCCTCGGTTGTTTGAAGAACTTTTTCGTAGAACGAAATATATTGCGGGATTATTTTGTCGGCATTGTATCGCTGTATGGCGAGGTCGCGGCCTTTCTCGCCGAACGCCCGCCGCATATCCTCATCATTGAGCAGGCGGAGTGTATCTTCGCTCATCTTTTCAATATCGCCGACATCGCTCAGAAAACCTGTTTCTCCGTCGTTGACGACCTCGGGAATTCCTCCAATTCTCGTTGCAATGACGGGAAGCTCGCACGCCTGGGCTTCCAAAGCGGCGAGGCCAAACGACTCCAACTCGGACGGGAGCAAAAACACATCTGAAACGCCCAAGTAATCTGCAATGTTGGCCTGTTTACCCACAAAACTCACGTCGTCTTTTACATTTAACTGTTCCGCGCGGTAATAAACAGCAGAACGCTCCGGCCCGTCGCCGACCATCACGAGCCTTACGTTTTTACCATGTGCCTTTACTTTTGCAAGAATCTCGACGCAGTCGATGGGACGCTTGACGGCCCGAAAATTCGACACGTGCGTGAGCAGTTTTTCACCATTCGGGGCAAGCTCGGCATGAAGCGGTGAATCTTCCAAACGTTTATAGTGATGGGAACAGATAAAATTCGGGATAACCTCAATCTCGTCGAAATCAAAAGTTTCGATGGTCGCCTGTTTCAAAAACTTGGAAACGGCAGTCACGCCGTCCGATTGCTGCAGGCCGTAACGCGTAATGGGCAGATAGCTGCGGTCCGCGCCGACCAGCGTGATATCGGTCCCGTGCAGGGTTGTTATAACCGGCACATATCTTTTTTGCTTTATGGACTCCCGGGCGAGAATCGCGCTGATCGAATGCGGGATCGCGTAATGAACGTGCAGGAGATCCAGCCTTTCGGCTCGGGCGACTGTCGCCATTTTGGTGGCGAGCGCGAGATCGTACGGCTGATGCTCAAAAAGCGGGTACGACATCATCTCCACCTCGTGAAAATGCACTCGCTCGCCCAGTTCCGTTACGCGTGTCGGCAAAACCGACGAGATAAAATGCACATTGTGGCCGCGAGCCGCGAGATCGCGCCCGAGCTCGGAGCCGACTATGCCGCTTCCGCCGTAGGTCGGATACACCGTAATTCCTATATTCATAAGTCAGGAATAGTAAATCGTAAATCGCCGGTAGAAGCAAGCGGAAGAATTTCGGCCGTAAAAAGGCAAAAAATTTAAAAAAGGCCGCTACTATTTCC
>JACDAY010000015.1 GCA_013695195.1 Blastocatellia bacterium
ATGCGGGACAGCGCTCGCGTAACGATTGTTCCGCTGGATTCGAACCTGTTCGACCGTGGCCTGCGACTGATGGCAAGCCGTCCCGACAAGAATTGGTCATTGACCGATTGTATCTCCTTCGTTGTGATGAAGGAGCGCTCGTTGAGCGACGCCCTGACGGCGGATCGGCATTTCGAGCAGGCGGGATTTCGGGCGTTGATGCTTGCTTAGGGTTGCAATAGCGCAAAAATGATCGGTCCAATCCATCCCGGTGAAATCCTCTTGGAGGAGTATCTCAAGCCGTTGAGCGTATCGCAAAATGCACTGGCGCGCTCCTTGGGAATCACGCCCAAAACGATTTCGGAGATCATCCTTGGCAAGCGCGGCATCTCGCCTGAAATGTCAATCCGGCTGGGGTAAATTTTTCGATCAATCGGCCCGCTTCTGGCTCAATCTTCAGACGGAATACGATTTTCGCTGTGCTTTGCGTCATCGAAAGCGCCTTACCGCCAAGGTCGGGCTCTTGAAAGATCTGGCGTCGGCGTGAGAAAGCCGTGAAACAAAAGGGACCAGCTCGCCGCAGCCAGCTACCGGCGATCAAGCGCCAGGGGAAACATCGGGTGTCGCCTTTGACCGGCGAGCGAGAGGCGAAACTCCAGGAGGAGGAGGATCGTGCCAAGCTCCGCAAGGAGGCCGAAGTGGCGCGCCGCCACGGCCGCACGGTTCATCCCAGCCCGCTTACGCCCGATTGGGACAGTGGCGAGGCCGTTTCCAAAATGCGCGAGCGGCGAATCCAAAGGTGAGACGATTTCTTGATGCTGCCCGTCGCCCCGGATCTGAACGTTGTTGCTCTCTGAGGTTTGGCGAGAATCAACATAACGACGGCGAGCGACGCGCTGGCCCTACAAGCTGATCCGCAGGTTGCCGTTCCAAACCCCAGGAGAGGTTGGATCGCGCATGCTTCCGACCAGGAATGGGCAGTTTCGGCGCTTTTATTATGCCTCGATGTCGTCTCCTGGTTCCTGATTTACGGCTTCACCAATCTCGTGCGCGGTGATGCGTATTACTCATCGGCCTTTGTCTTTTTTGTCGTCGATCTGCTCCAGGTGACGGTGATCGTGACCGCGCTTTATACGATCGGTGGATACGACCGGAGCACGGAGACCCGGAGTCTGGTCTACGCGACGGAGCATCTCCTGCCATTATCTGCGCCGGGGTGGTGAGCGCGGCGCTGTTTATTCGGCGGCTGGGTTGGTACGAAGTGCTGATTGCGGCGAAGGGGGCTGAGGTGAAAGCCAAGGATGAAGGATGAAGTTAGATGGAAGAAGGTCGAACCAACTGATCACGGAATACTGATCCGCCTGGAGCGGGCTGACCTCGAAAATGGAAGCTGCTTGATTGACCGAAGGTGCGCGGAAGGCGATGTTTTCCTCGAAATGAGTGTGGATGAAATGGTCGCCAATCTGCCGAACTGCTCGGACGAGTGGGCCTGCTCCGTGCGCCTGGTCACGGAGTATCTTAGCGCTCACGACGGTGTGAACAGGATCTGGCTGTTTGGATCGCTAGCCAAAGGGAAGAAGCCGGATTGGCGGTCCGACATCGATATCGCAGTTAAGGGCTTGGAGCCGTCCGCTCTGGGATGTGCCTGGTCGGAGCTGGATGCGCGGATTCCGCCGCCCCTGGATCTCATCCGCTGGGAAGATGCGAGCGCCTCTCTGCGGGACGAAATCACACGCATCGGGATATTGCTCTATGAAGCTTGACCCAGGAGCCGCCGCCTCTCTGAAAGCGGTCCTGCTGCACGATATCGAGGCGGTGAACAAGCTGCAGGAGCGTCTGGACTCGGTGGAGCCTGGTTCCAGTGTGCAAGGGGAATATCCGCAGATGGCCGCGGTGGCCTACTGTTTACACAATATTTATAACGCGCTCGAGAATTCTTTCGAACAGATTTCGCGCAGTATTGAGAACCATATTGTGGATCGCGCGCAGTGGCACAAGGAACTACTGGCAAAGATGTTTTTGAATATGCCTCCGCTGCGCCCACGCGTCCTTCCAGACGAGGTAAGGAAAACTTTGAATGATTTGCGGGGCTTTCGACATCTCTTCCGGCATGCTTACGACTTTGAGTTGGATAACCGCCGGCTGACTCAGCTCCTTGAGGACTGGCGGGCAAACCGCGACGCCGTTCTCGGCGCGCTGCGAGAATTCGCGCTCCAGCTGGGTGACAGCGACGCCGTCTGACGACTGATCCGGCAAAGAGACTGTTGAAATACCGGGAGTGGCCCGCGCGTAGAGGCAGAAGGGGTGGATGGCGAGGAGCGAGCGATGTGCATCCCCAAGTGGGCTGCAACGAGCGAGCGACGCGGCCAGCCGCCCCTTCTCCCTTGCGCCCCAGGGTTGCGTCGATCTTGGCGCTGGCCGGCGTTGCTCGCTGGGCCGAGATCACTGCGGATATCGGCGCTGCGCACGCGCCTTGGCCAGCGCCCATATCGATAGCAACGCGGCTACTCCAGTATTTCGACAGTCTCCTAAGACGGGAGAAAGGAAGAAGTCAAAAGGTAAGGATAAAGGAGTGACAGCGCGCCGAAGGCAGCTCCTCTGCATGCGGCTGACACTCCGAAAGGCTTCGGGTGGGCAGCCGCCTCTACATCTTCGCTTTCAGTTTGTCAGCTTTGATGCGCTCGCCCCCCCGCTCGCTCACCCTGCGGGCTGTCGTCTACGTCGCTCGGTTCCCACCGGCTCCGTTCAGCATTTGATGTGCTCGGCCCCCCTCGCTTCCGCTACCCCCGCGGCGTCCCGTCTATTTCGCTTGTCCCACTCGCTCAATTGATTTGCGCATTTCCCATGCGCTCACCCTGCGGGCGTTGTCTTTGGCGCGGCTCCCCAGCACGCGCCAATCAGCTTTTCTCCTATTAATTTCAGCTTGTCAGTGTTTGAT
>JACDAY010000021.1 GCA_013695195.1 Blastocatellia bacterium
ATCAAAGCGGGTTTCGCGAATGTCTTCTTTCATTAAAGATAACCGCAGAGACGCTGAGGCGCGGAGCAGGTGCGGAAGGCCAGATTACCACTTTGTGTGATCTTCTCTGCGTCTCGGCGTCTCTGCGGTAAATACCCTACTGACTTATCGCATTAAACAACAAAGGAAATGTCGCCAGGCTCTGCCCTCGATACTGTGGGCGGAATCCGAACAACACGATCTTGCCATTGCCCAATGTGACCTCGACGAGCGCCGCTTTGCCTGCAATCTTTGCGGCACCGAGCGCCCAGCCTGAGAGGAGGATGTTCTTTGGGTCGCTCGGATAACGGGCGATGACCTCGACGCGGGCGTCCTGGGCGATCTCAAATGCGGGCGATGTTTCGAACCAGGCGATGGACTGCTGCGGCATTCCTTTCGCTATTGGATGCGTCGTGTTCAGCTCTGTTCTCAGAATCGAGCCGGGGATGTAGAAATCCTTTCGCGGCAGGCCTTTGGTTACGTCGCGAACGGGAAGGTTAAACTGCTCGATGGCGAAGTTCGACGCGCGATTCAGAAAGACGAGCGTGCCGCCGGCTTCGACAAATTTTCGCAGATTCTCGACGCCTTGCTTGCTGACGCCGCCCGTGTACTCATCCGGCATCGAGCCTTTTGCGTAGCCGTTGAGGATCTGGTTGGGCGATTGGTCGGGGAAGATTATTACTCGATACTTCGGATCTAGCTTATTGGGCGGAACCTTCTGGTCGAAATTTCCCAATCGAATTTCTCGATCTGCGAGCGGCTCGTTTTCCGTACACGGTCGGAACAACCATCGGGTCCACCCTTCATCCATAGAAGGCGTTGAAGACTTGTACAGAGCAATCTTGTTTTGTTGGCCGAGCACACAATCACCGCGACCGTAAGTCACCTTTGCGTGGCGAATAGTCTTAAGATTCTTGGCTGAGTAGATCGGTTCAACGATATTGTTGAAAAGTGACGGAAGAGTGTGAGCGGTAACGTCGTAAGGTTGAATTGGATTGCCACGTTCGTCCGCAAGGTGCGGATACTCTTGTCGCTCCAGCAAAGCTTTAGCAAAATCCCCGTACGGTTGGTCGAGAAAGACTACCGCATTCTCTGAAGGAAACGTTCCGTCGCCGGATTTTGTTGTTTTCTGATTGTCTTCAAAAAAAAACCAGACTCCACCTCTTTCGAGGATTTTTAGCATGTTTTCTGGGTCGTTAGTTAGCCTTATCCTATAACCAAGTAGCTCACCATCTTTCCTCGGCCTCACTGCTTCCTTTCCGATCTCATAAAACCTAGACAACCAACTTTCTCGATTATCCGCCGCATGATTTAACAAACTAAAGGCGGCGGTGGTCATGTAGACGGTGATGTTGCGAAGTTTCCACGTCCCGCCTTTCCAGACGGGGCCGAAGTTGGGTGAGGCGACTTTGGCGTCGAGGCCGCCCGATGCTCCGCGCAGGTCTTCGAATTTTACGGTAATCGGCGTGGCGAGCTTTGCCGACGCGGTTTCGGATAAAATTCGCACGCCGCCGTGGTAATGCGAATACGCACGTGCCGGTGTCCAAGCGTCGTAGGTTGTATTTGTCGTGATTCCTTCTAAACCTTTTTTGCGGAGGTCGGCAGCCATGAAATTGCCGAGCTCGGTGTAGCCCTCGACGAGTTGTTTTGGCACATTCGGCTCGACGGGCGCCATGTACGGCGGCAGGAAAAGCCGGGCGCCGTTTGCGCCCTGCTGGTGGATGTCGTGGACGATCTGCGGGTGCCAGACGTTGTGGATCTTATCGACCGTCAGCTGCGTCTCGACCTGCGTGAAGGCGTACCAGTCGCGGTTGTTGTCGTGGCCGACGTATTTGTGATAAAGCTCGGGCGGCTCGGTGCCTTCGTAGGGCGTGCCGAGCGTTTTGTCGTACCAGTTTTTGACTATGTCGACGCCGTCGGGGTTGAGGCTGGGGACGAGCAGAATGATCGTGTTTTCGAGGATGTTTTTTATTTCGGGATCGTTGCTGGTTGCCAGTTTGTGGGCGATCAGCATGCTCGAAAGAGTGGAGCCGACTTCGGTTGAGTGGATGCCGCAGGTTATGAGGACGATGGTTTTGCCTTGGGCGATGAGCTGTTCCGCCGTTTCGCGGCCTTTGCCGCGTGCGGACGAGGGCGTCCGCGTTCCGATCTTTCGCGGATCGGCGAGTTTTGCATTTATTTGTTTATATTTTTCGAGGTTTTTGAGATTTTCGGGAGTGGAGATCGTCGCATAAACGAACGGTACGCCCATTGTCGTTTTGCCTATTTCCTCAAACATTACGCGGTCGGATGCTTTGTCGAGTTTCTGGAAATAATCGACGACCTGCGCCCAGCTTGCGAGCTTGCGGTCGTCGCCGGGCGTGAATCCGAGAATGTCTTTCGGCGCTGGAACAGTTTGGGCTGATACGGCAAAAGCCATCAGGAAAATTAAACCGCAGAGACGCAGAGACGCGCAGAAGAAATCGAGTTTTTTCATTTTTTGGAAACTCCGAAGGGTTTTGATAAGTTTAGATGAAATGCGGAGAATTGTGAAGGGAAGTTACTGGCCGGAACGCAGGCACCCTTGCCTGCATGAGCGGGAAACGCGTACAACCCTTTGGCGATCAAGAATATATAGCAGAAAAAGTTTTCACGTCGAGGACTCCGCGTGCAGGCAGGTGCCTGCGTTCCCAGTCGCTTGCGTGTTTAAAGTAATAAATGTAAATTAACGCAAGTTCAGGACTTTCCCCAACTAAGCTGCCTGCTGCCGCAGGCGATACTGACATGAAAACAATGGAGGCTTTTTTCGGATGAAAAATCCCTTTCTCGAAAATTTTCGCCCGTATATTCCGGCGAGTGTAACGAATATGCGCGAGTTTACGGTGTTTCCGCTTATTGTCGGGACGCTTTTGGGCATTATCTTCGGCGCTTCGTCGCTGTATCTCGTGCTGAAAGTCGGCCTGACGGTTTCGGCGTCGATACCGGTCGCGGTTATCTCGATTACTCTGTTTCGTATTCTTTCGAAGATGGGCGCGCGCGATGCGACGATTCTCGAGCATAATATCGTGCAAACGGCGGGAAGCGCCGGTGAATCCATTGCTTTCGGGGTCGGCGTTACGATGCCCGCTATCCTGATACTCGGCTTTGATCTCGATATCTGGCGGGTAACGATGGTCTCGGTTCTGGGTGCGCTTTTGGGAATTCTTATGATGATTCCGCTCCGCCGCGCTCTGATCAGAGACCAGCACGGCATATTGAAATATCCGGAAGGCACGGCCTGCGCACAGGTTCTTATCGCCGGGGCATCGGAAGAATCACGGGCATCTTCGATCGACGCTGAAAAGGAACGAAGCACAGACGCCGCGGTAAACGGCGGAAAGATCATCAGCGTCGGTTTCATCATGGGTTTTGCCTTTAACGCAATAATGCAGGTTTTCAAGGGCTGGAAGGACATACCGACGAAAGAGTTCCGGGCGCCGTTCGAGGGCGGTTCAATATCGCTTGAAAATAATCCGGCTCTGCTCGGCGTCGGCTATATTATCGGGCCGCGCATTGCGGGGATTATGTTTGCCGGCGGCGCGCTTTCATATCTTGTTTTGATACCGATGATCAAATTTTTCGGCGCCGGTCTGGCCACCGCGGTCGCTCCTGGAACTATACCGATTGCCGAAATGGGAATTCAGGGAAAGAACAGCATTCAGGCCGATTACATACTTTATATCGGTGCCGGGGCAGTGGCGGCAGGCGGAATAATCAGCCTTTTCCGCTCGCTGCCCGTGATTTGGCACGGCATAAAAGGGGGAATCGCGGATTTTCGCGGCGGAAGCGAAGTCAGCGATGAAAACGCGCTGCCGCGTACCGACCGCGATCTTTCAATGCGCTGGGTTGTTGGCGGAATTCTTGCTCTGATTATCGCCATTACACTTGTTCCGGCACTTAAGATGACGATTCTGGGAGCGGTGCTGATCATTATTTTCGGGTTTCTTTTTGTAACGGTTTCATCGCGTTTGACGGGCGAGATCGGGTCGTCATCCAACCCGATATCAGGGATGACGGTGGCGACGCTCTTATTGACGTGTCTTGTGTTTCTAGTCCTCGGCTGGACGGCTCCCGACCCGTATTTTGTTACGGCGCTCTCAATCGGCGGAATCGTTTGCATCGCGGCGTCTAACGGCGGGACGACTTCACAGGATCTGAAGACCGGATTTTGGGTCGGAGGTACGCCGCGTTACCAGCAGATGGCGATTCTTATCGGAGCTCTCGCCTCATCCCTGGTGCTGGGCCCGATTCTCATTCAATTGAATAACGCATCAACTGTTTATCAGCCTGTCGTTGCCGAATCTTTTTCTCCTGAATTTCGTGTACCGGAACAGCAGCTGTTGCGTGATAACGGAGAGCTGAAAGCCGAGCAGGTGCCCGATAATTTCTTTAACGATACGGCCACTTACCGCGTGTGGCACAACACCGATGCAGCAACCGGAAGCGCCGGGCGGTATCTTGTGGATATGCAGGGCAGGCCGGTTTATCTTGTCGATCCGGGCATTAACGGCACAGTTACCGAACGGGCCGACGGCACGGATGTTACGAAATTTTCCGCGCCAAAGGCAACTCTGATGAGTTATATCATCAAGGGAATTCTGAGCCAGGAATTGCCTTGGGGATTGGTCCTGCTCGGAGTAATGATCGCGGTCGTGCTTGAGCTTGCGGGGATTCCATCGCTGGCTTTTGCGGTTGGTCTATATCTTCCGATATTCGTTTCGGCGCCGATCTTCGTAGGCGGCCTCGTGCGCTGGGCGGTTGACAAGGAACTGTTCAAAAAACTGCGCAGACGCGATCTGACCGAGGATGAAATGATCGCCGAAACCGACAAGAGCCCGGGCGTTTTGTTGGCATCTGGTTACATCGCAGGCGGAGCGCTTGCCGGAATTCTGGTGGCCGTTGCAACCGAGTTTCTGAGCGGAACGATGTCGAGCTTCCAGGATTGGGCTGAAGCTAGCAATCCTTTGTTCGCCGGGCCGAACTCGGACTGGCTGGCTTTGCTGCCTTTTGGCGTGCTGACCGTGATCTTGTATTTTGTCGGCAGGGAAATGCTTTTGCGAGGTAAAAATCTAGAGTAAACAAAATTTTGTTTACCTTTTATGACGGACGCGCTATATTGCTTATGGCGTGTCCTTTCTTTTCTGCCGTTACGCCTTCTTCGGTAAATTCTAGCAGTGGTCAGTTTTAGCAGCCGGAACCAGAACGGCTAAAGCCAGCGAGAACCCAAAGGACGTTAAAACGCCCTGCATAGTTCGACGACCGTTTCTCACGCCGTAAACGACATGGCTATGCCGAAAGAATCGACTTGACGTTTCAAAACTGACCCACTACCTAAATTCTACACCTGATCGCAACCACATTTCGGAGATACCTTTTAATGCATCGAATGTTTCTAAAGCCCGGCCTACTGATGTTTACAGCAATATTTTCGTCAGCTGCTTTCAATGGATGCACGGTCGCTGCTTCAAAAACGCCTCGCGGATCGATAGACGCGAATAAAACCGCTGATTCCGCGTTGCAAGGTGCGGCCATCAGAATCGAGACGAACTCTCCGGCGGACACGGTGCGTGTTTTTTACAAAAATCTCCGCGAAAAACGTTTTCGCGAGGCAATTTTCCTGACCAATCTGCGTCCGGCCGTTGAAGGCCTGACCGATGCGGAATTGAAGGAATTTCAGGTCGATTTCGAGGCCATCGCCAAAAATGTTCCGGTTAATCTAGAAATAAACGGAGAAATCGTCTCAGGAAATTCGGCGACCGTTACAGCGAAAATGCCCGGCGAGGACGTAGAAAAAACCGAGATCCAGGCAATCAACCTGCGACGGGAAAACGGTGTATGGATTATTTTGACGGTAGATGAAAAAGTCGAGAACGTGATCAAACAGGAAGGTAAGAATTATTTTTACGCTCTTCGCATCGAAACGCATCATGACGAAGCAAAGGAAATGCTCGAACGCATTGCAAAAGCCCAGATCGCCTACTCCGCGCAAAATCAGGGCGATTATGCCCCAATGCCTGCATTGATCGTTGCAGGATTGCTGCCTGCGGATATAAAGTCAGCGGATTCTACCGGCTATGTTTACGCTATCAACCTTTCAAAACACAAAAGGGAGTATTTTGCCACCGCGACGCCGGCCGTTTATGGAAAAAGCGGCAAGCTTTCTTTTATACTCGAGCTCAAGGGGAAACTGCTTCCGACTGCGAGAAGCGTGGACAACGGCGGAAAGCCTTTAAAGAAATGATTGGAACGCAAACCTGATTGGACGTTTTATAATATACGGAACAAAGTTCCCGGCCATTTGACCTTCCGAATTCACTCTCCGAGCTAAACAAGAAATGATAAGAGAATTAGTTTCAAGAGTTAGCAGAACGCTCACAGAGCGAAGAGTTTCACCCCGAAAGAAATATCACATGCCGGTCAAGGTTTGCTTTGCACCGGAAAAGAATGCGGCAAATCTGCGGCGGACTTCCTGCGACGATTTATTTCTTTCGGGTGAGACTACCGATCTGAGCGAAACGGGAATCGGTTTTCTGGTTTCGACGATAAGGATCAAGGAAAAATACCTCGTCGGACAGGAAAGACTCCTGAATGTGGAACTCGATCTGCCGGGCGCGAAGATTCGAATGCAGATTCGGGGCGTACGCTATGAAAAAGTCGGCATTCATATTTCTACGGAGAAATATTTTGTTGGTGCAGAAATCATCAAAATAGATGAGGAAGATAAGGCCACTTACGAATACTTTTTGGAGAATCGCGGCCAGATCCGAAGGACCGCCGCTACTTGTCTTGAGTTAGGCGTCGAATAATAAACAAAAATCCACAACTGACATTTAGCTTGTTTGTGATGGTGCCAAGCGTGAGGTAAATCCTTACGCTTTTTGTTTTTGCGCGCATTTTATGTATTAATTTTAGAAATGAAAGACAATGTCGGAATCGGAATAATCGGAACCGGATTTGCGCGCAAGGTACAGATACCGGCCTTTCTGGCGGCTAAAAATTGCGAAATTATTTCGGTCGCAAGCGGAAGCCTGACGAATGCGCAAACAACCGCTGACGAATTCGGCATCGGACATTTCACGGACAATTGGCGTGAAACGGGGTCGCACGATAATGTCGATCTAGTTTGCATCACCACTCCGCCGAATCTGCATAAAGAGATGACGCTTTTCGCGTTGGAGCACGGCAAACATGTCCTTTGTGAAAAGCCGATGGCAATGAATGTTGCGGAAGCCCACGAGATGATGGATGCAGCGAAGGGGAAATCGCTGCTGGCCTTGATCGACCACGAATTGCGCTTTCAACCCGGACGGCAAAAAGCTTTTGAGATGCTGCGCTCAGGCGGGATCGGGAAAATTCGGCACGCAAAGTACATTTTCCAGGCTCCTCACCGCGGCGATCCGAACTTGCCGTGGAACTGGTGGTCTGACATCGGGCAGGGCGGCGGCGCTTTGGGCGCCATAAATTCGCATATTATAGATTCATTTCACTGGTTTTTGGGCACGGAAATCTCGAGCGTTTTCTGCCAACTGCAAACGCATATAAAGGAGCGCCGCGATGCGTCTGGTCAAACGCTCCCCGTAACGACAGATGATGAAGCAAATATGCTCCTGCGTTTTGCCGATAGTGATTTGACCAGGGATGCAACAGGAATCGTTTCCGTTTCAATGACCGAAGGCCCGAGGTATAAAAACAGAATCGAATTTTACGGCAATGATGGTGCCATGAGGATAGATCATCGCGGCGATCTTTTTACAACCAAAGCCGGTGAAGACGATTGGCGGGAAATCGATGTTGAAATGGGTAAGATTGTCGAAGGCGTGGCGGACACCGGATTCTCGCGCGGGTTTATGAATTTTGCGCCGGAAATTATCAAAGCTATCCGCGAGGGCAGGACTGCCATTGAAAACGCCGCCGCTTTTGAAGATGGCTTGAAAATTCAGAAAATTCTGGATGCCGCAAGGGAATCGAACGCGACGAACTGTACGGTAATATTATAGCTAGTTGCAAAGTTTAATGGATAATGAAATTTCGCTTCATTATCCAAGCCTGCATCATTCAAAGATATCTCAAAAGGCAACTTTTTTATTCTCGCCGTAGTCCGCCTCTTGTCCGGTTGCCATAGCCTTTACAAATCCGAATAACTGAACGAGTGTGCTCGACGAAGCTTCCCAATATTCGGCCTCTTCGACAGAAACCTTCAACAGACAAAGTGTCGGGTCTTCCAGCCCTTCGGGAAACCAGGCCTTCAAAACCGGGCTCCAAAGCTCCTCGATCTTTGCACGATCTTTCGAGATCTCAGCCGTTCCGGAAACGGAAACATAAGTGTTGTCTTCCGGCTTTGAATACGCGACGTTGACCCGGTTGTCCGCATTGATCTCATCGATTTTGTGGCTATTGTCGCTTGTGAAAAACCAAAGATCGCCGTCGGATTCGAATTGCTGGGTGGACATCGGACGGCTTCTTAAATGGCCGCCGCTCAGAGTTGTGAGCATCGCAAAGTCGATGCCCTCAGTTAATTCTTTTATTTTATCGACTGATTCTTGTCGTTGTTCCTGCATCTTTATCCTCCTAAAAGTTCGTTTGCTGTTCGAGATTCGAACATGTGTAGTTTTAGGAGCAAGACGTGTTCCGTTAGGAATGCGGATAACTTGAACCTAAAATATATTTACGAGGTATGATCATGCACGATACGCCAGCCGTCTTTGAACTTTCGAAATATGAGCGTGAATTTGCCCTTTGGATTGTCTTTTTCCCGCGCTAAGGACCAATTGCCCAGGACAACCGCCGCGTCTTTGGACACAACGTTTATTTCCAAATCGGAAAATTTCAAATCGCCCATTTTCGCCTTCGAATCGTAACTCTTTTTATAACGGTCAAGCGTCGGCTGCCAGCCGCGCGTTACATTGTCGCCCGAAACAAAAATAAGATTTGCCGAGTTCCAATATCCTGTCATGAACGAGTCTATGTCTCCGCGGTTCCAGGCTGAGGTTTGCTCTTCCATCACAGTGCGAATTTTTGTTTCTATTCCGGTTTTCTCACGGGCGGACTGAGCAAAAATACTTGCGGAAAATAAAAAGAACGAGAGTATAAAAAGAATTTTCATTGTGTGCGCGTCAGAACCACCTGCGGTAGCGGGTGGTTTAACAAATTGGCTCAAAGTTCTACTTTTCTATGTTCCTAGTTGAGGACGGAACTTGAACTAGGAACTTTGAACTTTATCTTCAGCCACCCGCTACCGCAGGTGGTTCTGACCTGCACCTTGAATTATTTAGTGCTTTCGGCCGAATCGGCTTTTTGTTTGTCCGTCAACTGGATGCCCATTTTCTCAAGCGTAATCTGGTTGAGAGTTCCCGTAACCTTTACGCCGTTGGCTTCCTGAAATTTCTTTAGGCCGTCGCGAGTTGCATCGTCAAGCTTTCCGGTTTCATCGCCGCTGTACATTGATTTCGCCTTGAGCATCTTTTGCGCTTCTATGATTTGATCTTTTGTCGCACGAAAAATCACCTTTCTTGGTTTCGCGTCTGCCGAACCGGCAGAATCGGTTTTCGGCATTACACTTGCGGTGGATCTTACACTTGTTGCAGACTTTTGAGCGCTGTCGGTTGAACTGTAAGAATTCTGCGAAACCGGCATCAATTTCTGTTTATCCGTCAATTCGATTCCCATTTTTTCGAGCGTTGCCCTGTTCAGCGTCCCGGTTTCTTTGAGGCCGTTGCCGTTTTGAAAGGTCTTGATCGAAGCGCGGGTTGCATCGTCCAATTTGCCGGCCGCCTCGCCGCTGTACATGCTTTTTTCTTTTAGCAATGTCTGGACCTGGGTTATCTGGGCTTTATTAGCGCGAAATATCTGTCTCTTCGGTTTTTCCGCGACGGTTGTCGAAACTGAAGTCGTCGGGGCGGGAGCGGTCGTCTGCGCGGCGGCTGCAAAACAGAATACTAGCGATAGCAGCAATACTGTTATTACTTTGTTCATGGATTCACCTCTGATAAATTTTAGTTTTAATAATAAGAGTTGAACCAGCTAACAAAGCACAACTACAGTTTTGTCGGTAGATTTCGTCCTACTCTTGATTTGTTTCAAAAGTATCGTATCATTTTCTTTTTCTGTCAAGAATTTTTCAGAAAGGGTGTTAGATTCCTATCGTCTTATAAACGATATACTTCCGCGATGGTTCGTAATCGTCAGCGTTGAGCTGCCGTTACCGAATCTGCCGACAACGCTTCTTCCGTTGCCGAGCAAATTCATGTTTGAATTTCCGAACGAACCAAGTGAAATATTGCGTGTGGACGGAGCCGTTGCAACCAGCCGGAAAGACGAATTGAAAGGAATTCTTAAATTTATGTTACCGCGAATCGATGTAAAGCGGTAGTGCCCGCCGGAACGCATTTCGCCGTCAAAAAATATGTCGCCGATGCCGTTTTGGGCGTCGACCGCGCCGGCGCCGATATTCGTCAGGGTTATGTCGCCTTCGGTTGAGATCATCGCCCGTACAAGCCCGCCGTTGATATTAGTTACGCTCAAGTTGCCCATCCGCGTTTCAATATCGACAATTGAAAGCCTCGGCACTTTGATCACGAAATTCACATTACCTACGCCGTTTCTGCCTTGATTATCTTTTACCAGATCGATATATATCGTGCCGCTCAGACTTTGAGGCGCGATATTTGCGGCGGGATTTTCGAGATAAGCGGAGATACTGATTTCCGGTCTGTCCCAACCTTCAACTTCTACAGTACCTGAACGGTTCAACAGCTGCAGCCGGACATTCCTGGTTGCCGGATAATTTCTCGAAAACCGTCTCTGGGCCGAAACCTCGTTCAAAATGGGCGCAAAGAAAAAAACTACGCTCAGCCAAAGAAGGATCGTAGTTTTTCTTGTCAGTACCAGCTGTATTAGCGGGTGGGCTTTTCCCGGTTTCGTGTGCATCAAAACACGAGGCTCATATTTCAAATTACGGATCATTACAAAATCCAAAAACTATAAGTCCGAAAATGCGCGGAGAAGGTTCATTTTTTCATTAAGCGCAGAGTCGAGCATTTCGCCGGACAGATCGTCCTGCGGATCCTGCTGAAGAATGGTCGTGTATTCGCCGACGGCCTGATCGATCTCGTTTAGATTGCGGTCGAACGCATCACGCATTTTGTTGTCCCATTGAACGCGGCGCTGCTGAACACGATTATTCCAGTATTCGATCGCGGCCCGCTGCTCCTGAAATCTCCGCATCCGCGCCTCTTGCGGCGTGTCGGCAAGGCCGACTTTGCTTAAAACCTTTTCTATCGTCGTCTGCGATGCATCGGTCCGGGATGTGAAATCTTCGGCAGTAGGCTCAATATAATTTCTGATTCCGACAACCGTCAACAGGGAACTGATAAGCGCAATTCCCAAAACTGCCGAACCCGCCTGCGAAAACGAAACCTGCCAGACGCGTCCAAACCAACTTTTTTGGACTTCTGCGGACTTTGGCCCGGGGTTTATCTCACTTTCGATAGTGTTGCTGATACGACACCAGAGAGCCTGGGAATTCGGCGGCAAAATCTCGGAAGGTTTTTCCAGACGGCAGGATTCGAGAATCGCTGCAAAATCCTCGCAAACCTTTGCGCATTCTGCACAGAGCGCGAGGTGGCTCCTGACCGTTGCCGAAGTTATCTCATCGAGCTCGTTGTCCAAAAACACACTAATTTTTTTCTGACATTCTCCGCAATTCATCTTCGTTCTGAGTTCACGCTTTAGCGTGTTCTGCATAAGCACACGCATCTGCCAGTGCTTTATAAATTCCTAAAAAAAGCATTTCAAACTAGATAGATTAGAAGACGGGTTTGATGGTTGCCTTTTACGCTGAAGTTTTTTGTTCTTTTTGTTTAATTATCAGTCCGCGAAGCTTCAGGCGGGCTTTATGGAGTTGGGATTTCGATGTGCCGACCGAAATTTTCAGAAGTGAAGCTACCTCCTCGTGTTCGTAACCTTCGACGTCGTGAAGGACAAAAACATTGCGATAGCCGTTGGGCAGCTCGGAGATGGCATTTTTCAATACTATACGGTCGACGACCTGCATTTTTCGCGGATTCGCTGTTCCGTGGACAGTTTGCTCAGGCATTTCACCGTCTTCGGAAGTTTTTTCGTTTTTTACGCTGCGGCGGCGAAAATGCATCAGCACCTGATTGACCGTAAGCCGGTGAAGCCAGGTCGAAAATGCCGAATCGCCGCGAAAGCTCCCGACCTTGCGAAATAACTGGATAAATACTTCCTGCGTCAGGTCTTCGGCCTCGGTCTGGCTGTTCGTCATCCGCAGGGTAAGGCTGTACGTACGCCGGTGATAACGCTGATAAAGCATCTCGAAAGCCGCGATATTACCGCCAGCCGCTTTTTGACAAAGCAGGAGATCGGTCGCTGCCGCGTCCAAAACTTCAGGTTTCGCTAATGCAGGAGATTGGTAAAGGGGAACTTCAACGCTCTCTTCGAATCCAAAAGAAATGTCCCGTTTGATAGCCGCAGAGCTTGAATCCATGGTTGCTCCCAGATTAATAACTTTAGTATTTAAAACTTCGTCGCTGCTTATGATGTACTACCTCCAAAGCTTAGTTGCATCCGCACGCGAGAATTCTATGACGAAAACAAAAAAAGGTAAAGCGTTTTTGTTCAGGGTCCACACTTCATTATGGATTGATGACAATCACAAGTGTTAAAGGCCCGTCATATAAACGGTTTTACGTCCCTTGCACTCAAACCTCATTCCCACCCGCCGCTTCGGGTGCGGATTTGGTTTCGAGTTGCAACGATTCTCTAAATTCTCCATCCGCAAGTCCGCCGCCCAATCCCCGTACCGCCGACGAAGCATATTTGGTTCGGCGGAAAAATTCCTTATGGCTCAGCTCGGCCTTATCAGGCTGCGAGCTAAACTTGCCCGCGAAGCTGTCGCCAGCCCCGAAACCGAGAGTTTTTTGTCGGCGGCATCAAGATTTTACAAAGGTCGTGATCTTCGCGAGCCTTTGTCGTTTTACGGTCAGTTCCCCTGCTGAATTATCGATATAAAATAAGAGGGCTTCAAACGGCGACTTTTTAGTCTATTGAAATTTTGGAAATGGGTTATTTTAAACAAGCTGAGTCGATAGTTTGCATTGACAACCTTACCAAAATTTGGTAAGATTTATATTATTGACGAAATGAATGAACATAATCGGCAAGCCAATATTAATTCAGTTCTGGAATGAAAACAGGGAAACCGAAAACTCCCTTAAGGCTTGGATTCAGATCGTCGAAAACGGCACATTCAAACACATCTTCGATCTGAAACAAACATTCCGGTATGCTGATGCGATCGGCAACTGCACCGCTTTTAACATCAAGGGTAATCATTACCGGCTAATCACTCAAATAAATTATGAAACGCGGGCGGTGCTTGTTCTATATGTTCTTACGCACGGCGAATATGACAAACAGGATTGGAAAAATCGGGACTGCGGCTGCTGAACTTGGAGAGAGAAAAATGACTGGAAATATAAATTTGCAAAAATATGCCAACCTATTGGTTGAGACACTGCCGGCCGCGATCACGAACGATGCGGATCATAAAAAATACACCTCGATCATCGCGGATATGATGAGAAAAGGCGAGAACCTCCTTTCGCCCGAGGAAACTGAAATTCTCCGGCTGCTCGCGGTTTTGGTTGCCGATTACGAAAGAAACGCTTTCCCCATCGAATCGCTTGAGCCGCACGTTTTTCTGCGTTCGCTTCTGGAGGATAATTTTATGAAGCAAAGGGATCTCTTGCCGGTATTCAAAACAGAGGGTGCCGTATCCGAGGTTCTGAACGGAAAGCGGCCGATCAGCCGGGACAAGGCGAAGGAATTAGCGAAAACCTTCAATGTCGATTTCAAAGCGTTTCTTTAGGCTGTGAATTGCGCGATTTTGATGATTTGGACGAAACATGTTGATTTGGACGAGGCGGCATTGATGCCGGGTACACCGAGAGGCCATTTAGCGTCACCAAATTTGCCCTTTACGGATTTGGTGACTCCGTTTGCTCCACCTGCTCCAATGCTCCACCTGAAACATGAAGCAGTCCAACCGGCCGTGATCATGTTTTTCATTTTCGACACTTTGATATACACTTCTGACATCTCAAGCTGTCCCTGAATTTGCCGTAACATTATGCTCTTCCTTATGCAGTCTGCCGCCGTGTACGGCATTGACGCTCTGATTGTGGATATCGAGGTCAATCTGCAGCCCGTCAAGGGCGAGGCAGATACTACGCCGCCCGTTACAATCGTCGGGTTGCCGGACACGGCTATCCGCGAATCGAAGGAGCGCATTCGGGCGGCGATAACCAACAGCGGCTACTTTTTTCCATTTCACAAAACGACGATAAATCTAGCACCGGCCGACGTTAGAAAGGAAGGCGCCAGTTTCGACCTGCCGATCGCTTTGGGTATTTTGGGTGCGAACGGCGACCTCGGAAATTTCGAGAACGCCGGCAACACATTGTGTATAGGGGAGTTATCGCTCGATGGGCGCGTGCGGCCGGTGCGTGGCGCCTTGTCGATAGCTCTTCGGGCACGGGAAAACGGGATCGCAAATATTCTCCTGCCCGAGGAAAATGCCACCGAAGCCGCCGTAGTTCAGGAAATTAACGTGTTCCCGATCACGGATTTACGGCAAGCGGCATCGCTCGTTCAAGATCTGCAAAGCGGCATGGGAACCCGTATCCCGCCGCTAAAATTGGATATTACGGCCTTCAAGTCCAACGATACAAGGTATCGCGTCGATTTTGCCGAGGTTCGCGGCCAGCAGACGGCGAAAAGGGCGTTGGAAGTAGCAAGCGCAGGAGGACATAATATTCTTTTCATCGGCCCGCCCGGTTCTGGTAAAACGATGCTCGCAAAGCGTTTGCCGACCGTGCTGCCGCCGCTGGAATTCGAGGAAGCTTTGGAAATCACGAAGATCCATTCTGTCGCCGGCTTGACCGGGAAATCCGGGTTGATAAAGGAACGGCCGTTCAAGTCACCGCACCACACCGTTTCGCAGGCCGGGTTGATCGGCGGCGGCTCGATCCCGAAACCGGGCGAGGTTTCCCTGGCGCATCTAGGTGTTTTATTTCTCGACGAGCTTCCGGAATTCGACCGAAGCGTTCTCGAGGTTTTGCGGCAGCCGATGGAAGACAAACAGGTTACCATCTCACGGGCGGCAAGTTCTTTGACATTTCCGGCCAATTTTACGCTCGTAGCTTCGATGAATCCGTGCCCGTGCGGTTACTTCGGCTCTACGCGAGAATGCAAGTGCTCGCCGATCCAGATTCAGCGTTATGTCGGGAAAATTTCGGGGCCGTTGATGGACAGGATAGATATCCATATCGACGTTCCGGCCGTAAAATTTAACGAGCTTCGCGGCCGCGGAGTGGCACAGGGTGAAAGCTCGGAATTGATTCGAGAAAGAGTAATAAAAGCTCGCGAAATCCAACTTAAACGATTAAATGGCGACGGCGTATTTTCAAACTCGGCATTGTCGCCAAAGCAGATCCGCACCTTCTGCTCCCTGGACGCCGACAGCGAATCCCTGCTCGAAAAAGCAATGAACCGTCAAGGCCTGTCGGCCCGCGCCCACGACCGCATCCTGAAGGTTTCGCGCACCATCGCCGACCTCGAAGCCAGCGAAAACATTCAGCCGTCTCACATAAGCGAAGCGATAAATTACCGCTCGCTCGACCGTAACTATTGGACTTAAGTGGATGATTTTGCAAAAATGTAACATTAAATTTAGTTAAGACTACACGTACAGTTATAGGATTTAATGACCGCAACGAATTTAATCGGATTCGAAAACATCCCTCACACGATCCCGCATTTTTGTATCGAGTCGTTTCGGCGAAATGTTAAGCGCGATGCGCTGGCGTATAAGATAGACGATGTCTGGAGTTATCTGGCCGGGCCGGATGTGATCGAGAGGGTGAAGCGTATCGCGCTCGGGCTTTCGCGGCTTGGGGTACAGGCGGGCGACCGCATAGCGATAATCTCCGAGAACCGGCCGGAATGGTCGTTGACGGATCTTGCGATTCTGTCGCTGCGGGCGATAACAGTTCCGATCTACACAACTCAGGCGGTCGAGCAGATTCGATATATTCTCGAGGATTCGGGAGCAAAAATGCTCTTCGTTTCCGGCAAAAAACTGCTCAAGCATGCCGAAAATGCGATCCAGAGCGTCGAGCGCATCGAAAAGCTTATTTTCTTTGACGCCGATGCCGCTTCTGAAGACGACAACCGTGTTATGACGCTCGCAGACGTGGAAAAAGCGGGTGTGAAATCAGGCGATGCCGAAAGTTTCGACGAACTATTATCCAAAGTCGAGACAAGCGATCTTGCCACGCTCATATACACATCCGGCACAACCGGCGAGCCTAAAGGTGTAATGCTCACGCACGAAAATTTTGTTTCAAACATAATCGCGGTCTCCGCTGACCTGCCTATAAGTTCATCCGACCGCTCGCTTGCGGTTCTGCCTTTGTCGCATATCTTTGAGCGGACCGTTTTTTACGTGTTGTGCGCCAACGGCGTATCGATCCATTACTGCGCGGCCTTCGACCAGATCGCATCGCACCTGCAGGAAGTCCGGCCGACAATAATGACCGCTGTGCCGCGTCTGTTCGAGCAGGTTTATCACAAGATAGTTAAGAAGGGAAAAGCTGCCGGCGGTTGGAAAACTTCGCTGTTTGAATGGGCTCTGGTCGTCGGCCAGGACTATTGGGAAGCAAAAGACAATCATGGCTCCGTCTCGACCGTTTTAGCGGCAAAGCACGCGGTTGCAAACAGGTTGGTTTTCTCGAAATGGCGCGAGGGTGTAGGAGGCAAATTGCGCTTCTTCGTATCAGGCGGAGCACCTTTGTCCAAAAAACTATCGTATGCGTTTTGGGCGGCTGGGATTCCGATCCTGCAGGGTTACGGAATGACCGAAGCGTGCGTCGTATCGGTAAATCGCCCGGATGACAACAAAGTAGGCTCGATTGGAACCGTGCTCGAAGGAATCGAGATGAAGATCGCCGAAAAGGACGGTGAAATTCTTATCCGCGGCAAAAATGTGATGCGCGGTTATTACAACGATCCCGTGGAAACCTCGAAGGTGATTGATGAAGAGGGTTTTTATCACACCGGCGATGTAGGATACAAAGACGCCGATGGCCATTTTTTCCTAACGGACCGCATCAAAGACCTTTTCAAATTATCGAACGGCAAATACGTTGCACCTCTCCAGGTGGAAAGCCTTTTGAAACAAAGTCCGCTAATCTCGCAGCCGGTTGTTGTCGGCTCCGGGCGAAAACAAACCGGCGCCTTGATTGTTCCCGATTGGGAAGCACTCAAAGAAACCCTTACTGACGAAGGGATCGGCGCCCGCGGAACCCGCGAGGAGCTTTGCGAAAATCCTCAAGTAATAAAACGAGTCCAGCGTGAAGCCGTCGAGCTTACACGAGAATTGAGCGATTACGAAAGGGTCAAACGAATATACCTGTTACCGCGTGAGTTTTCGATCGATAAAGGTGAGATGACTCCGACATTAAAGATTAAACGGAACGTGATCGACGAGAAATATGAAGAAGCGATCGATGAGATATGCGGAAGCTAGAAGATATGCAAATACTGATCTCTCGTCCTAATTGATCGCGGGCGTAACTCCCTTATTTTTCCTCCATCAGCTTACTAAAAAAAGAATTATCCTTTTTTTTATTCATCAGGGCTTGTGCCAGTTCAAAAAGAGGCTGCGGTATCGGGGCTGGTTCGACGGTGTCCTCGGGCTGCGGAAAGTGGGTATAAAATTCGACTTCAGCCGAGCAAAAGTCGCATGCCCCGAGGTGTTTACGGATTACCTTTCCTTCACGCTCCGTCAAGCGGCAGGTTTGAAAAGAAAGCAGGTCTTCCGATGCCGGACAATTCTTGTTCTTAGAGAAATTTACCATTATATACCCGGCATTTTATCAGAAATATCCCTGGGAGCCGCCTTTTCCTGCGGCCCGGTGCAAGGAGAATTATCTTTCGTTACTAAAATGTATATCTGTAATGCACCTATGCTTCCAAAACCAGACAATAAAAAGACTCCTGCTGATTTCAAAAACACGCTACAAATCTTCAACGCTTGAAATAAACCTTGTGTTTACAATAATTATACGTCCAAGTAAATGATTTTGGCAAATGTAAAAACTTGTTGCTCATTTCCAATTTTATTGTTAATATCTTAATTGAAGGTCGTGAGCAACACCCGCCTCACGGCAGACAGCCAATCTAACCGCACTGCTCGGCGGACGTTCAAAAAGTTTTCCACCACATAACATTTTGCAATATGGGAACGACCGAATGGTTTACCGTTCCGGCGCCTGGGCTGAACTGTTTTTTGCAACGAATTTCACCGGGGAGGTTTTAAATTAAAAATTCACTGCAAGACGCGGCACAAATTACACCACCCTAAGGTCAATATATGAATTCAATCATTCAACAGGAAAGCCTGCCAAAACCCCCAGTCCAGACGAGGCAGCATAAGGTCGGCAAATGGAATGAAAGCCTCGTCGCCTCGGATGTTAATCAAATCTGGACCGAGCTGCACAGGATCGTGTCTTCACATCCCTTGGTGCGGGCGTCAAAGCGTGCCGGCTTTCTGGTTGAAGAAGGAAAGTATAACGCATACACCGATCTTACGCAGGAGCTTTTCGTTGCATTATTAAGCAAGGAGCGTTTTCAGCATTACATAGATACCGCGATGTCCGACGCGGAAGTGGAAGCCGAGATCAGCCAAATAGAGCTGACCAATATGCTGACGGCCGAGCTTCGCAAACGATATCCCGAATCTTACCGTCTGGCCCGCAGGGTTTCCACATTGATACAATCAAGCGCGACATTTAAGCGTTTTGACAACGTCAACAATCCCGATGCCCACCGCCGCCTCGCAGACCGTCTTTATGGCCTTTCCGATTGGAAAATCCAAAAAATGCGCCGAGACGTTCAGGAAATGCACGAGCGTGTAAAGGTCGTTTCGTTTCACAGCCGCGACACGCGTATGGTCGGATGCACGGGTGATGCCCAGATCGTGATCAGTAATCCTGAGCTTGAAAAATTGATAATCCGCGTTTTCAAAGCCATCGATTCTCCCGTGGATGTGCGTTCCCTGCGGTCGTTCGTCATGTCGAGGCTGCCTATTATGGACATTCATCTAGTCCCGGTCGGCGGCTCCGGCGACAGCGACGACGAAGACAAAATGCATTTCGAGATCCCGGACACCCGCGAAACACCAGAGGAAGGCTTGCTCCGCCACGAAGCCGAGGACGAAGCGACGGGCTTTGTTGACGGATTCCTGATTAATCTGAACAAATCCGTCCGCGGTAAAGCTAAACAGTACGACCGGATGATAAACGTTCTCTGGCACTGCTATCTGATCTCCGACAGCGGAACGCAGCTCGAAGTCGCCGAAATGCTCGGCGTCTCCGATTCGCTGGTCTCCGATTACCGCAAACGCATCGAAGCAAACCTCCAACAGCTATCCTTCGACGGCGTAAACGAAGCCCGCCAATTTGAAAAAGCCCTAAAACGAAAAGTCCGGCAAATGATCGTAATGAAAACCGAAGAAGTAGCCGCGTAAAGAGAGCTATTAGCTTTACGGGAGATGATTAGGCCCTCGCGGTGGTGGATTTTTCGATCAGCCAGCGGCCGAATGCTTTTGTTTATTAAAGCGGAATAGCCGCAAAAAGGCACAAGAGGCGCAAAAAAGATTGTATCTTCCTTTGCGTTTTTTGTGCCTTTTTGCGGCTACTTATCTTAAAGATCAAGAAAGTTTTTAAGCAGCATTTTCCCGTGGTCGGTCAAAATCGATTCGGGGTGAAACTGGACGCCTTCGATCTTTAGGGTTTTGTGGCGCATGGCCATTATTAGGCCGTCGGGCGACGAGGCGGAAATTTCGAGCGCGTCGGGCAGGGATTCGCGCTCGACGATCAGCGAATGATAGCGGCCGGCGTTAAATGTCTCCGGGATCTGTTTGAAGATGGTTTTTCCATCGTGGGAAACCTCGACAGGTTTGCCGTGGACAGGTTCGGGTGCGC
>JACDAY010000031.1 GCA_013695195.1 Blastocatellia bacterium
TGGAAAATATCAAGTTCTTGTTTTATTTAATGCAGAACTAAAAAGTGAATATATCATCTCGTAATTTTCAGTTCCGCCATAGTTCTGGAAGGATTGCTTGCACCGTTCCGTGATTGCGAGCGTGCAACAAATAAATTCTAGAAAAAAGAGCGGGGGCAAGCCGCCCTTCCGGACTGAGATCGGATTCACGGCCTTTGTTCGCCTCTGCGCCGATGAAAAAAATCCTGCATTATCTCCCGACATTCTTCGGCCAGAACGCCCGATGAAATTTCCAGTTTATGATTTAAAGATTCGTGGTCGCAAAGGCGAAAAAGTGTCGCGACGGCCCCGAACCGTTTATCAAAAGCTCCGAAAACCAGACGTTTAACGCGGGCATTTACTAGTGCTCCAGCACACATAACGCACGGCTCGATTGTTGTATACAGCGTCGTTCCGGTCAGTCGATAATTACCGATTTTTGCGGCAGCTTCGCGCAATACGAGTATTTCCGCATGAGCGGTCGGATCGCTGTCTGATATCGTCCGGTTAAAGGCTGTGGCGATGAGCTCGCTTTGATCGCTCACAATGCTGGCGCCGATCGGAACTTCATCCAATTCTCTTGCCTGATGAGCGGCAGTAATAGCTGCACGCATCCAGAATTCATCCTTTTCTAACATTTGACTGAATTTTACCCGTAACCTGTTGAATTGAAAAATACTGTTGGCAAAATGCAGTCCAAACGGTCAAAAGCCTGAAAAATCTTGCATCCGGGATACGAAGGTGATAGTTTTTTAATTAACGAAGGCTCGCGCCGTCTTCGTTCGCGCTTTCCCCAACACGCTATGAGAGAAGAAGTTCGGACAGGCCCACTTACGTCCGACGAAGATATACACATCACGACCGTTCCGGAATCGTTCCGGGCCTTTGCCGAAGAAGTCCATAAACGAAACCGGAAGCCGACAACCACTCCGCAAACGATAGCCCGAAAGCTGGAGCCCGCCGAGTTTAACACGGCGATGGTTCATTTTTACCGCGGCGAGATCCAGCGTTCAAACGTGTGGCGCGGGCGGCTTGATGCGACTACAAACTGGGCGGTAATTACTGCCGGTGCAACGCTTTCATTTGTTTTCAGCTCACCCGACAATCCGCATTTTGCGATCCCGATCAATTCGATTCTGGTTTCCATTTTTCTCTTTATGGAAGCTCGAAGATATCGTTATTACGAGGTTTGGGCAAATCGCGTCAGGGTTTTGGAAACCGGATACTTCGCGCCGATGCTGTCGCACCGGACGATTCCGCCGGACAAGGAATGGGCCGAACATATTTCTGCGGACCTTATAACACCGCATTTTACGATCAGCGAATGGGAAGCGGTCGGCCGCAGGCTTCGCGCAAACTATCTTTGGATTTTCATATTGCTGGCACTTTCCTGGTCGCTGAAGATATACATTCACCCGTTTCCGATTCCGTCGGTTTCCGAGGCGGAACGAAGAGTCTTTTGGGAAGTTTTGTTTCAGCGCGCACAGGTCGGGCTTGCACCTGGTTGGCTGGTCGTATTGGCAGGGGGAATTTTTAATTTTTTAATTTTCTTTGTCGCTTTCAGCACTTTAAGGCTGAGAGACGCATCGAGCGAAGTTCTTCCGCTCGAGAGCTTTGAATGGCATCCGCTGCGACAGGTTTCCGAATGGGCCGAAACGAATCTGAAACGCCGCAATACTATCCGCCGCTCAAAAAAAGCGCGCCAAAGAATGCGGTCGGTCCATAAAACCGAAGCCTGATTTCCTGTTCAGTGTTTTCTTTGGTTAAAGAATAGAATAAGACGAACAAGAAAAAAGAAAGTAACACGGAACAAATTAAAATGAGCCGGTAATTTTTGAAACTTTGTATGCACTCTGTTATTTTTCTGCTAATGGAACTATTTAAATTTTAAGGAGGAAAAATTTAATGCCAGTTGATTTGGACGACCGCGGACGAGCGCTTGAAAATGATTATTTTCGGCGAAAGGAACAGGAACTGATCGAAAAAATGAGAACAAAGCTCGCAAGTCATGACGCGAAGACACTCGAGCTCGGATGTCCGAAATGCGACGGCACGCTAATGGAAACCGATTACGAAAATATAAAAATCGACGTATGTAACAAGTGTTCGGGTGTTTGGCTCGATGCGGGCGAGCTAGCCCAGGTCGTGGATAAGGAAGCCGAAGGCGGCTGGTTTGCCGGACTGTTTAAGTAAATTAGGAGTTTAACCGCAGATGGACGCAGATATACGCAAATTTATTTTGCCGGGTTGGTTATGGATCGCGATTTTTAGCCTTTCGGTTTTGGGGCAAATCTCTACAACACCTGCACCCCAAAGTTCTCGAGCACTCTCAGACAACCCTGTAGAGGACAAAGTTCAAACGCTTCGTCTGAACAGCAAGCTGATGTCGCGGGAGATGCCATATCGTGTCATACTTCCGCCAGGTTATTCGGCTCTAAAATTCAAAGAACCCGGATATTCAGTTATTTATCTGTTACATGGACTGACCGGACATTTCGATAATTGGACAGACAGGACAAAACTCGCCGAATATTCCGCAACTCATAAATTCATAATCGTTACGCCCGAAGGAGACAACGGATGGTACACGGATAGTTCGACTATTTCGAACGACAAATACGAAAGCTATATCATAAAAGAACTAATCCCGGAGATCGACAAAACATTCCGAACCATTCCCGACCGTGATCATCGTGCGATTGCAGGGCTTTCAATGGGCGGTTACGGAGGCTTGAAATTCGGACTGAAGTATCCGGAAATGTTTTCGCTTGCCGGGTCGTTCAGCGGTGCTCTCAAAGCGGCTTCTTATTCGGAAAAGACTATCGGCCCAAGAGGAAAAACGGTGGATGCGATACTTGGAGCGGAAAACAGCGAAACACGAAACGCTAACGATATTTTCAAAATGATCCGCGAGATTTCCTCGGAAAAGATAAAATCCCTGCCGTTTTTGTACATAGACTGCGGCACCGAAGATTTTCTGTTTGACAGCAATCGCGAATTCGTAACGCTGCTTGTGGAAAAGAAGGTGCGGCACGAATATCGCCAGCTTCCCGGGGCACATAATTGGATTTATTGGAATGCTCAGGTGAAAGAGTTCCTGGAAGTAGCAGGCTCGCGCTTAAAAAAATAGGGGAATGAAGAGCGGGGCGAGCCGCCCTTCCTGACCTGTCAAGGCTGCCGGTTGAATGGTCGATTTTTACTTGATTACATATTCGAGCAAGCAGAAAAAAATTAACACAATTAACTCGTAGTCAGGAAGGGCGGCTTGCCCCCGCTCTTGTTCGATTTAAAATCATGAAAATTACATTTGCGCTTCTTTTTGTAACGCTTTTTTCATTTATGGCATTTACTCAAACAGAGCAGTCTGCACGCATCGCCGAAATCCAAGCCGCTCTCCAAAAAGAAAAGCTCGACGGCTGGCTGTTCTACGATTTTCGCGGCAGCGATATCCTTACGCCGCGGATTTTAAAAACCGAGCGTCTGGGAGGTTCGCGTCGTTGGTTTTACTATATTCCAGCCGTGGGGGAACCGGTAAAGGTAGTCCATGCCATCGAGCCCGGACAGATCGATGTTCTGCCCGGCAAAAAACTTATTTACCGTGAATGGCAGCTTCTTCAGGATCAACTGCGGAAAGCATTTTTCGGTGATTCTAAATCCAAAAAGCCTTTGAGCATTGCGATGCAGTATTCGCCGAATAACGACATTCCATATATTTCCCGCGTCGATGCCGGAACGGTCGAGATGGTGCGTTCGCTTGGCCCAAAAATCGTTACGAGCGCCGATCTCGTCCAGCAGTTCGAGGCTGTTTGGACCGAAGACCAGCTTGCAATGCATACGGAAGCCGTCGTTAAACTGCAAAAAATTATTATCGAAGCCTTCGCCGATATTAAGCGGCGGATGAACGGGAACATTCCGACGACAGAGATAGACGTGCAGCAATTTATGATGAAGCGCTTTTCAGAAGAGGGAATGCAGCCTTCGCCGATGATCGTTGCCGTAAATGCAAACGCCGCTTCGCCGCATTATTTCCCGACTAAGGATCGCAATTCCGCGATAAAGCGAGGCGATCTGGTGTTGATAGATTCGGTTACAAAACTGAGCAAACCGAAAGCTCCGGCGGCCGATCTGACCTGGGTCGGATATGTAGGCGAAACCGTGCCGGAAGAATATGTAAAGATCTGGAACATCGTCCGCGATGCCCGCGACGCCGCTTTTAAATTTGTGCAGACTTCATTCCGCGCCCGAAAGATTATCAAAGGCGCCGATGTCGATGACGTTTCGCGCGGAATTATTAAGAAAGCAGGTTACGGCGATCAGTTTTTGCACCGAACAGGACATTCAATCGGCGAGGAA
>JACDAY010000063.1 GCA_013695195.1 Blastocatellia bacterium
ACGGCTTTCGCCATTTTCGGCGGGTAGGTGTCGAGCCGCATCTTTGCATAGCCGATCAGCCGGGCTTCATCGATCAATTTCTCTATGAGCGTGTTTCCCAGTCCGTGTCCCCTGGCATTCTCCCGGACGTAAAGACGCTTCATTTCGCAGATATCGCTTTCAAGCTTTCTGAGGGCGACACAGCCGGCAAGCTGACCCTTATAATTGAGCAAATACAACCTTCCTTCAGGCAGTGCATATTTGCCGGGCAAACTAATTAACTCTTCCGCGAATCCCTGAAAACACAGATCAAGGCCGAGCCACGCTTCATATTGCGGAAAAGCTTGCGTGCGGATTCGATTTCGACTGCTGTTTCGGCTTGAAAGATATTTGCCATATAAAATAAAACGAAATCATATTAACTTAACCTTACATTCCGGATAAAGCGTTGAATTTTTCAAGCGTCGCGGTTATCGTAATTTTATAAGACTTTTTTTCAAACCATCAAATGGAAATATGGACAGGCGATCATTTTTATCAAACTTAACGCTCTTTTCCGGCGGATTAGCGTTAGCTTGCAGCGGACTCGCAAGACGCTCGGAAACATTTAACAGGATCGGTGAATTAACTCATTTGAAAGCGCCCGGCTACGGCGATCTGGCGCCGGCTGCCGCGAAAAACACCGGCGAGACGTTTCTTGCGCTGCCTAAAGGCTTTGAATACAACGTTATCGGTAAGGTCAGAGGAATGATGTCGGACGGCAGGCCGACGCCGGCGGCGCACGACGGGATGTGGACGTTCAAGGTCAGGAATGAACTGCGGATCGTCCGCAATCACGAGGTTGCGAACCGCAGCGTTCCGATTGCAAATGCAGGCATCGGGAGCGGCAATCATTACGACGAAATGGCCGGCGGCGGAACAACAACTCTCGTTATCAACCCGAAAACTCGTGAGCTCGTACGCGATTTCGTCAGCCTTTCCGGCACGCTGATAAACTGTGCGGGCGGCCCGACGCCGTGGGGAAGCTGGATCTCATGTGAGGAAACTACTCTTGGGCCGACAGTTCGAACGAATTCGTTGGGCGTTAAGACAGGCGGATTTCCAAAACCGCACGGCTATTGTTTTGAAGTTTCGGCTTCGGCAAATAATAATCTTCTGCCGTTTCCGCTAAAGGCGATGGGAAGATTCACACATGAAGCGATCGCGGTCGATAAACGCTCCGGCATTGTATATGAAACGGAGGATTACACAACTTCGGGATTTTACCGCTTCCTGCCGAAACGAAATAAACGGCTGGCCGAAGGCGGCGTTCTGCATATGCTCGCGATAAAAGACAGGCCGGGACACGACACGCGCACAGGACAAAAACAAGGTGCACATTTTGACGCAGGCTGGGTAACGATCGACAATCCGGATCCGGCGGAAGCCGATATAGATCCGATAGCGGTTTTCAAACAGGGCAGATCAAAAGGCGGGGCAACGTTTTCGCGGCTTGAGGGTTGCGATATTGATGATAAAGGCAATGTTTACTTTATTTCGACGAGCGGCGGCGACAACAAAGGCGGGCAGATCTGGCTTTATCAACCTGTGAAAAAGGACGAGGGACGTCTGACTCTTCTTTTCGAATCGCCAAGCCGCGAAATCCTCGATATGCCCGACAACATTTGTTTGATGCCAAAGAGTAAGTTGCTTTTTATCTGCGAAGACAGCGATTATGTCAATCAGGGCGGCACGCGCGATAACTTTATGCGGATACTTACGCCGGAAGGACGCATATCTGATTTTGCGAAGAATATTACCCCGAAATTCGAAGCGACCGAGTTTGCCGGATCGACATTTTCAAAAGACGGCAGGACGTTGTTTGTAAATTTACAACGCGTCGGCGCGACATTTGCGATCTGGGGCGATTGGGATAACTTTCGAGCTTAGCGATTTAAATAGTAGGCAGTTGGCTGTTGGCGGTAACAGGTTTTCGAAAACTCCTGCAAACTGCTAGCCGCCTACTGCCTTACTTTTCATATTTGTGAGAAAATAAAATCCATATGGAAACAGCTGTACAGAAATACAAGGTTGCCAGCGAGCCGTTTTATCTGCCGGTTAAGCAGGAGGTGGAGCTTTTCGAGGCGGCATATGCTGCAAAGCTGCCGGTAATGTTAAAAGGCCCGACGGGATGCGGAAAAACGCGTTTTGTCGAGTACATGGCCTATAAACTGAACCGCCCGCTGATAACCGTCGCTTGTCACGAAGACCTTTCATCTACCGATCTCGTCGGCCGGTTTCTGCTCGAAGGCGAGGAAACTGTCTGGCACGACGGGCCGCTCACGGCCGCTGTTAGGGCTGGTGCGATCTGCTATCTGGATGAGGTCGTCGAAGCCCGCAAGGATACAGTGGTGATCATTCACCCACTCACCGACGATCGGCGCCGTCTGCCGATGGAAAAACGCGGCACAGTCATTGAAGCTCCGCCTGAATTTATGCTCGTCGTTTCGTATAATCCGGGTTATCAATCGGTTTTGAAGGATTTGAAACAGTCAACTCGTCAGCGCTTTGTTGCAATGGAATTCGATTATCCGGATGCCGAAGCCGAAGCGGAAATTGTCGCAAAGGAAGGCGGAATCGAACTCGAAATGTCCAAAGACCTCGTAAAGATCGGGCAAAAAGTCCGTAATCTTCGCGGCCACGGCCTCGAAGAAGGCGTTTCGACGCGGCTGCTGATTTACGCCGCCCAGATGATCGCCAAAGGCATCTCGCCGATCGCCGCCGCCGAAGTTGCCATAGTTTCACCGATCACCGACGACCGCGAATTGCAAAGAAGTATTAGGGAGATCGTTACGACGATCATTTAAGCCTTTCCGGATTTTCCCGTTTCTTAAAAAAAAACAGGACATTTATTCAGATGTTTTCCAAACAATTTGAAATTCAATTTCTTCTGTATTTTAACAAAATAAAATTGATGTTTTATTGCTTGCTACTTCTATTTAACGGCAGTTGTCTGTTTTTCCTTTGGATCGTAAGGCGTAGCCTGATATTTTTTTACGGCTTCCTGGGCGCCGTCGTAGTTGTCGCCGAGGCCTTCCGCTCTTTTATAGGCTGATACTGCACGGTTGCGGTCGCCTTTAGCGTCGTAGGCGTTGCCCATTTTTATATTCGACCAGACGGAAAGCCATGGCGGGCTTATGTTGCCGCTCAGTGCCGCTTTAAAGTTATCGATTGCCAGGTCGTAATTGCGCTGTTCGAGAAACAGCAGGCCGAGGTGATAATAGATCCACGAATTCGAACGGTCGAGTTTTAGAGCCGCTTCGAACTGCGCCTGAGCTTCGACATAATTTCCTTCCTTGAACTGCTCGATGCCGCGTCGGGCAATAGACGAAACTCGAAGATCGGGCGAGATACGCAAAACTTTGTAATCCGGATCGATAACGACCCCGATCGGTTTGCCATCGGATTCGATATTGAAATCGGCGCTCGCGTCCTCGACATCGATAGTAACAGTCTTCAAGCCGTTTTCGCCTTCGGACCTGAGCTGCACATCAACCGGCAAGCGAAGGTTGTCGTAGTTTTGTTTGATTGTCCCGCGTGTAACGAACTTTCCGCCTCGTGTACGGATGATGAGATAATCGGCCATGAACTCGGGAACTCCCGTGCCTTCGACCCAACGGGCGAAGAAATAACGAAGGTTTTCACCGGCGATGCGCGACGCGAGTTTTTCGAACTCGTCGATCGATGCATTTTTGCCGCGATATTCCTGGATATATGTCTTAAGCAATTGATCGAATTTTTGTGAGCCAAACGTATCGCGAAGCAGCTTAAATACAAACGCTCCCTTGGCGTACATTATGTACTGATAAGCGGTCGATTGATCATCGAGATTTGCCGGGACCCGCAGAAGCGAGGCGGTTTGCTCGAAAGTAAGTGCTTTTTCCAGCAATTCACGGCGAATGCTTTCCAGTTTTGCTCCGGTCAGGGTGTTTTCACGCAACGAAAAGGCGCTGTATTCCGCGAGTCCCTGCGAGAGCCACGCGTCGTCAAAAGATTTCAGACCGACCGTCAAGCCCCACCATTGAAGGGCCGCTTCACGCTGCAGGCGGTCGTCATTTATCTCCCGGGCCTGCTCAAACTGGCGATTTGAAATAAACAGCATTCCCTGCGACGAATAAAAATCGAGGCTTTCGTCGTCTATTTGAGTAACGATCAGGCGTTTGCCCATCTCGGCCGGGCCGTATTTTTTTGTGTAAAATTCAAGCGCCTTTCCCAGAGTTTCGCCATAGTTCGCGATATTTGCATCATTGCCCGGACGCGTGAAAAACTGGATCTCGTATTCCCCAAAACGCAATGATTTATTGGCGAATTTACCGTAAGAAAAATTTCCTACAAGTGCCGGTTTCGACTGTACGAAGCTATATTTTCCACCGTTATTTGTAACGGGAACATCGCTGAATCCGACGACCTGCAGGCCGCCGGGCACAGAGATGCTTATTTCCGACGCCGCCTGGTCGGCGGCATAATCGTGGAATGGAAACCATCGCGCTGCATACATCAAATAACCTTGATTGTCGCCTACGTATGCCAACCTTTTGGTCAGAAGCGGCCCGCCGCTAGGGGAATTCAGGATGCCGCTATACTTAAAACGCAAAGTTACGGGCGCACCCTTTATCACCGTGTCGCCAAGATCGATCCTAACGCTCGGGCCCAGATCGGATACGCCTACCTGATCCTGAACGAACGTAACATCGCCGGTTGCTACGGCAGGTTTTACTTGTTTAGGCTTTGTCGATGAATTGCCGACGCGGGCTACACTGTCAACCTTCAGCGAGCCGTTAAGCTCGAACGAAACGGTACGTGTATCTTCCTGCGGCACGAAACTGACATCGGCGGTGGCGGTCAATTTGTTTTCCGAGGGAGTTAGCTGGGCGTCGATTTGATAATTCGTTACGTCGAACTTGGAACGCTGAACCTGCTGTGCGAATACGGTCGCGGAAAGCACAAAAATCAGCCCGAAAATCTGTAGGAAGAGTCGCTTATAATTTTTCATGTCGTATACGAAAGCCTTTACCTTAAATATGCTTTTCTATGATGTCTGCAAACCTTGAATCGTTTGCTTATCTAACGTAGATCGGATTTGAAATTATCCAGGGCATCTTATCGAACGGTGGACCGAGGTGGTCTAGATAGACTTCGACACGGTATGTACCGGGTTCGGTGGGCTTTATCGTGAACTCAGTCGTGTTTTCCGATTGCGCTAACTGGGAGCCGTTTCTAAGAAGCACGAACCTCGCAGGGTTTGGGCTTGCGGAAAATAGGGTCAGGTAATTTCCGAGGCCGCTCATTTCATGGCCCATAAACCCGGGCTCCCGGTTTGTTTCGGCCCAAAAGGCAAATCCCGATGTATCTCCCAACACATCTAAGCCAATAAAAAATTGTCCGTTTTCAAATGCCTCAATTAGATTTTCCCGAGTGAACGGTTTTGCCCTTTCGATCAATACATGAATGCGTATCAGGCGAAACATCGTTTCATATGGGTCGATCTTAATATTTATCGGCTTATTTCCGGCATCGTCGCCAAAAAGGTGAAAACCGATATTCGAATGTGCATCCGTACCGGCCAAAAGGCTGATTTTGCGTTTTCCGGCTATTTCGTCAAACTTTTGCAGATTGGCGTCCGGGCGTTTGAAGTATGATGCCAGCGTTAGCGCCGGATACGCCGGATACGACCACAAAAGGTCACCGAGACCGGCCAGCGGGTTTACCATCTTGGCGCTGGTGTGAAGGCTGAAAACCTCGATGCCGTCAAAGTCTGATTCCCAGGATTTAAATTTTTCAGGATATGTAACTAACGCGAGTTTGTTTTCGGCGTGGACTTTTTCGAGAAAAGCATTTGTTGGAATGTTTCGGAAACCGGCAGCTTCGTTACTTCCGGGAATCAGCAGAAAACGGTCGGAATCGGCCGTATCGACCTCATTACCGCCGATGAAAAGTGTTTTTCCGTAAATGCCGTTTAAAGTTAGAGCTGAAGTGTCGAAGTTCTCGGACCAATGTTCTGTCATCAGCACAAAGTCGAGATCGTTAGCATTTGCGGCGTTTATCAGCTCCTCGAACGAGCCGGTGCTGTGTCCGCCGAGTGATGTGTGTGCGTGAATTATTCCTTTATATTCGTTGAAATACGGATTCGGCGTTGTGGTTCTCTGTTGCTGAAGCTGCGAGATTTTGTCTGCAAGTTTTCCGGTTTGATAGCGGCGGTAAATAAACGGGATCTGCACCAGCACGACGATGGCAAGAAAGATAAGAAAAATTCTCTTGGCGATCTTCACTTTGTTATACCAACTGTCGATGTTCGCCGTTCAGCCACCCGCTACCGCAGGCGGCTCTGACAGAAAATCGACCGAGATGACCTTTTCAGCAATTTGTTTTCCCAACGCCGCCACCTTCAGGTGTTCGGGGTGCTTCGTGTAAAAATCCAAAGCCGCCCTGTCAGGATAAACTGCGACCAAACCCGTATCGAAAGAGCGTTCCAGATGGAGTATATCCGCTCCGACCTCGAAGCTTTTGATGTTCGGTATCTTACCCTGCAGCGCGCGCAATCTCTCAATATGGTCTTGACGCTGTTGCCGCTCGGTTTCGGGCTTATATTTCCAACAAACTATGTGGGTAAGCATAAAACTATTCTCTTCTACTCACTACTCAATAAACTATTCTTCACACCATTCACTCGTAACCCCGTGGCGATACTCAAACATCTTCTCAAGTTTCGGCAATATGACAAAAGGCGCAGCCAGCCCGCCGAGAATCCAAAATGGCGGTTCGAATTCGATCTCGTCTCGTAAAATTGCTCCGCCGTTGTGAGGTTGGATGATATGCCGATGACGCCAGTTCTTGAACGGGCCGGAAATCTGTACGTCCTCGAACATTCGCGGCGGATCGTATGCGGTATGCTCGGCAATCCAGCGTGATGGAATTAGTCCGAAGATCTTTTGCTCGATGATCGCCTGAGAACCGATCTTTGAAATATCCGCTTTTTGATGGATCTTCACATTTTCCCACGGAGGCAAAAGCCGCTCCATCGCATCAGAAAGTTCATGAAACGCAAAAACCCGTTCGGGCTCGGCATTGATTAAACTTTCCTTAATGAACTGCATTCCTTTTCACAATAACAAGACCGAAAGCCCTTTCACATTCGCTTCAACGCCCGGAGTTGGGGCTAAGTTTTTGATTCAACAAATCCCAAACCTTTCGCAGATGTCTTTCTTCGACTCTGATGCTGCCGACGGATAGGCGCAGCGTATATTTGCCGTCAAGCTTCGTATGTGAAAGGTAGGCATCACCGGAGGAATTTATTTCATTCATAATTTTTTCGTTTAGAGCATTCA
>JACDAY010000014.1 GCA_013695195.1 Blastocatellia bacterium
CAATTGCGTACGTGCGACATAGAGATCACGGGTAAACTGCCGCGCCCGTGTCTTGAGTATCATCTGAAACGCTGTCTTGGGCCTTGTGTCAAAGGCCTTTGCACGCAGGACGAATATCTGCAAGCCGCCCGCGATGTGAAGATAATGCTCGAAGGCAAAAATAAGGAATTGGCCAAAGATCTGGAGCATCGAATGTGGCATTTTTCGGAAAATCATAATTACGAATTGGCCGCAAAATACCGTGATCTGCACAGATCAGTGATTGCACTCGGTGAGCAGCAAAAAATGGCGACGACCGCAGACCGCGATGTCGATATTTTCGGATATTATCGAGAAAATCAGCGGCTGGCTCTACAGCTTTTCACCATGCGCGAGGGCCGCATTGTCGGGCGTCGTGAATTTTTTTGGGAAGATTTGCAGGACGACGAGACGTTCGATGCTTCGAAGTTTCTAGGCGAAGTTTTGACGCAGTATTACTCGACAGATTACGTGCCGCTCGAAATTCACGTTCCGCAGGATTTCGAAGACCGCCCGGTTTTGGAAAAGGTTTTGACTGAGCGACGCGGCCGGCGCGTGAAAATATGCGACCCGAAACGCGGGCAAAAGCTCGATCTTGTTCATCTTGTGGAGACAAACGCGAAGATCGCGTTCGAGCAGCGTTTCCGGGTGCTAAAACCAGATTCGGAAAGGGTTCTGGGGGAACTGCAGGAGCTTCTCGAGCTTTCGTATTTCCCCGGGCATATCGAATCTTTTGATATTTCGAATATTTCGGGAGCGGAGAATGTCGCGGGAATTGTAGTTTTTGAAAACGGCAAGCCTTCGCGCGCCGCTTACAGACGTTTTATTATCAAAACGGTCGACGGCTCGAACGATTTTGCGTCGATGCACGAAGCCGTTTTTCGTCGCTATAAAAGACTTTTAGCAGAAGAAAAGCCGCTGCCGCAGGTCATATTTATCGACGGCGGAAAAGGTCAGCTTTCCGCCGCCGCCGCCGCAATGCAATTACTCGACCTTGAACAAATTATGCTTGTCGGTCTGGTGAAACCGCCGAAACGCCACAACGAAATCTCGCATCTCCTGATCCACGGCCGCGAAGACCAACCGATCCCTTTCGACCGCAATTCACTGGCATTTCGCCTGATCTTACAGATCCGCGAAGAAACACACAAAACCGCGCTTCAATACCACCGCAAACGCCGCGAAATGCGCGATTTCACTTCCGAGCTCTCAGAAATACCGGGCGTAGGTGAAAAGCGTAAAATAAAACTGCTGCAGAATTTCGGCTCTATTGAACGAATTGCGAACGTTTCAGTTGAACAGCTTTCGCCCTATGTCGGATCGAAAACGGCGAAGGAAATTGTGGAACATTTCGAACGTCAAAGATGTATTTCCGTAAGGCGATCCGAAGCGTCCGCTTAGCTTACGTTCAATCCGATTGACAAATCTCAAATACTCATATACTTTCCCACTGTTCATCCTCTCGCGGATTTCATTCGGTTAAGGACTTAAGCACAACTCCGGCAGTAGGTTGAATGCATTGATTGAACAAATTCTCTTTATCCATTGTTTAGCTGTTTTATCCAATTTTTTGAATTATTTAATAAATTTGGATTAGTTTTAAGATGGTTAAATGCAATCAATTACGCATATTTTTCAATTAAATAGGTTTGGAATATGTTTTGCATGAAGTGAATGCGAATTTCCCACAACGGTTTTTTATCAGTTACTTTGCTCGACGTAAATTCTCAGACATCGAGGCTTGCAAATCTCAATTAATTAAAACTGGAGGTTTTCCCAATGTACAAAGCAATAAAAGGTATTAGCAAAGCTCTGAGCTTGGCTGTCGTTCTCACGGCACTATCCGTGGTTTATGTAGTAGCGCAGGCAACAACGGCTTCTGTAACTGGCCGCGTTGTGGACGGGCAGGGTAATATTGTTCCCGGAGCAAAGGTGACTGCAACCGACAAAGGCACGGGGCAATCGCGCTCAGTTATTACGAACGGCGACGGCGAATTTACGATCGTTGAACTTTCTCCCGGAAGGTACAGCATGGCTGTCGAAGCGTTGAGTTTTAGCAAAGCTTTACTCGAAGATGTTGAGCTGAACGTCGGAACACGACGAACGCTCAATTTTGATCTCGCGCCCGGGAGCCTATCTGAAACCATAACCGTAACGGCTGACGTACCGCTCGTCGAGACAACCAAATCGGAGATTGGCCAGTCGATCACCCCGCAGGAAATTCAAAATCTCCCGATTCTCAATCGTACGTTTGCCGGGCTTTCGATAATCGCACCGGAAGCCCGCCCCGTGGGTAATTTCGACCCGACGAAAACCCGTGTGGGAAATGTAGCTTTTAACGGCGGAGACGGGCGGCAGGTAAACGTAAATGTTGACGGCGGCGACAACAAGGACAATGTCGTCGGAAGCCTCTTGCAAAACTTCTCATACGAATCGATCCAGGAGTTCCAGGTTCTCCAGCATCGATGGACCGCGGAACAAGGGCGTGCGGTTGGCGGAATCGTAAATGTAATCACTAAGAGCGGGGGTAATGCTTTTCACGGCTCTTTCTTTGCGAACTTTCGTGACGAAAAGTGGAGGGCGTTGGATTTCTTTGAAAAGCAGCGGTTGTCGACAAATCCAAGCTTCGTTAAACCGCAATTTGAGCGACAAGAAGTGGGCGGCTCAATTGGGGGCCCGATTGTAAAAGAAAAATTGTTCTTTTTCTTTGCCCTGGAAAAATTCCGCGAACGGCAAAACGTGCCTGCCTCTGCCGCAGCGACTATTCAAATACCTGTGATTCCCGGAGCTGAATTTGTATCCGAGCTTGCCACGCCTTATAACGATTTACTCCTAACAGCCAAAGTCGATCACAAGTTTAGCGACCGGCAAAGTATGTTTTATCGGTTTGCATATCAGAAAAATGACTCGCCAAACGACCAGGTCGGGCAGCTTTTAAACACCGATGCTAATGGCGGTAACACCAATGACAACAAGTTAAACAGCTTCGTTGCAAACCATACAATTAACTTCAGCCCGACGGCTTTGAACCAATTTACCTTCCATTTTCAGGATTTCAACAACTCGCTGCTTGCGGTAACGACTGCACCTTTGTTGACGTTTCCGGGCGGCATCCAGATCGGTGCAAATACAAACGCTCCACAGGCGACGACTGAGAGGAAATATCAATTTCGTGATGACATCACCTTGATTAAGGGCGATCACAATGTGAAATTCGGTGTCAATTACATCCATACCACGCTTGGAGGATTTTTCTTCTTTGGCGCAAAGGGTTATGTTATTAACTTCTTCGATTCGCCCACAACGATTTCTACAAACAGACTTCCAAATGGTGCGACGGGGCCTTATACACAAGGTTTCGCAACGCCCGGAGCGGTACAGAACATTAGTTTTTCGGACGGTGAGGGAACCCACGATCAGAAAATACATCAGACTGCCCTGTATGTTCAGGACGACTGGAAAGCGACTCGCAAGCTGACTTTGAATCTGGGGCTGCGATGGGATGCAAATATCGGTAATCTACCCGATCAAACCAACAACCGCACCATTCGTGTGTTAAAGCTCCTCAATGATCCACGGGCCCGTGCCATCACCGGAGATGATGAAAAGCTCGCGCGGACAACGCCAAGCTGGACAGAGTTTCAACCTCGACTGGGATTTGCTTATGATCCGTGGGGCGAGGGCAAAACCGTGATCCGGGGCGGATACGGTATTTTCTACGACCAACTTTTCCAGAATTTGACCCTGTTTTCGCTGACACAGTCGAACCCTGTGCTCTATCAGACGGCACTAAGTTTGACGAATTCTTCAGTCGGTGTAGGTCAGCTCGCGACATTCCGATTCGGCGTGGATCCTCTTCCGACACCGCCCGCCGGATTTTCGTTCACTGATCTCGCTTTTGGCGGATTCGGGCGCATTAATGATCCTGACGCATCGGAACCGTATATTCAGAAATTCAGCATCGGATTCCAGCACGAGCTCACCCGCCGGTTATCGGTATCGAGTGATTACATCCATACACTCGGTTTAAACGAATCCCGTGTCCAGAATATTAACCCGCAGATTCGTAACATTTGCGATGCAGCCTTCCCAGGTTCCACTCCTACCTCGCCGAGATGCCCGCGTGGTGCGAGCAGCCGGTATTTTGACCAGGCGTTTAATGAATTGGGCCTTATTACTTTTACAACCGGACAGCCGATCACGACTGGCCGAGCCCGAATCGAACAGATCAATATGATCGGAACAACAAACCGTTCCCTGTTCGACAGCTGGACAACTACATTCAAATACAGAACTGCCAATATGCTTTTTAACGCGAGTTATGTGCTGGCGAGTTCACGATCGTGGGGAGGCCAGCCGGTCGCTTCATACTCAGGTAACGGCATAGCGACTATACCTGAAAACCAGTTCAAGCCTGAAGAATTTGGTCCGACGCGGCTCGATGAGCGCCATCGAATCGTTGTCAGCGGCGTGTTTAATCTTCCCTGGGATTTCCAACTTGCTCCAATCTTGCAATACGCAACTGCGAGACCGTTTTCGGCCAATGCCGGATTCGACCTCGACGGCGACGGACTGACAACAAATGACCGTATCTGTTCCGGTGTGGATCCCGCCGCCGTTTTTGCCGTGCGCGGGAATTCGGCGGCTATCCGGGCGTTAAATCCGCTCGGGTGTGTTCAGTCCGATGTTAACAACCAGCGGAGCGGTTTTATAGTGGACTCGTCAGGGACAAGAGAGGCTAGCGGGCGCTTCTTCAACCTTGATTTACGCGTGACCAAAACCTTTAGATTCGGCGAGAGATTCGGCATTGCGGCATACGTTGATTTTTACAATCTGTTCAATACGGAAAATCTTGCCCTTGCCGACAGATTTGCCCGCAGTCCGGCAACTTCGTCCGCGGCCTTTCTACAGCCCCAGTTCCTGTTCGGTCCGGGATTTGGGCCCCAGATCGGACGCCCGTTCACGACTCAATTCGGTGCACGCTTTACGTTCTAATCGGAAGCCAAGCACTTTTCTCCTGGGCATCTCGTTTGAGGTGCCCCTTTTTCTTCGTTCATAATTTTATTCTATCCTCCGTAACCGAAACATTAGTATAGAATTTTTTACGCATTAAACCCTCCGATCTCCAGTTCACTTTCCGGCTTGAGAATTTTCACGGCTTGCTCGATCTTTTCCGTCGGGCCGAGCAGCACGATGGTGTCTGCTTCGTTCAGCTTGTAATTGGCACCGGGGCTGATCTTTGTTTGGCCGTTACGAAGGATGGCTATCACGGTTGCGCCGGTCTTGCCGCGAAGGTCGAGTTCGCCCAGGTTTCTGCCGGCGACCGGCGAACCTGCCTCTATTTTTATCGTTTCCGTGCTTGCCGCATCCAAAGCGACATTGATGCCGTCCAGTTTTTCCGTTACGGGCGATGTCGAGCGAAGCATTTCGTAACCCTGCCGGCGTACGCGTTCGATCTGACTTTCGATAACGTTTCTCGCTATTCCGTATCGGTGCAAAACACGGGAAAAAATCTCAATACTGGTTTCAAACTCCTCAGGAATGACCTCATTCGCTCCTATCCCGAGCAGTTCCGTGATCTCGGTAACGTATCGCGTGCGGACGATGATGTGTAGATTTTCACTCATATGACGAGCCTGCGTAACGGTGCGCCGCGCGGCTTGCGGGTCCGACATCGCCAGCACGAGAGCCCAGGCGTTTTCAACCTCGGCGTGCTGCAGCACTTCGCGGCGGGTGGAATCGCCAAAATTGATCTTTTCGCCTCTTCCCTTTGCCCTGCGAACCACTTCGGCATTTAACTCCAGGATCACATACGGAACACCGACGGAGCGCAAAACCCTCGCTAGATTGCGTCCGTTCAATCCATACCCGACGATTATGACATGCTGATTCAATCCGCCGCTCGACGTCAGATGGATATCCTCGGCTTCTGTATTATCTATTTCCAGCGACTTTCCATCAGATAATATCGATTGAATGAAATAGCCGATTCTCGGCGCCGCAGCGATCAAAAACGGCGTAGCGATCATTGAGATAATCGAGGCCGCAAGGAAGCTTTGGTAGTCGCCGTTAGGAAGCAATCCTGCACCTCGGCCCGTTTTTGCAAGTATGAATGAAAATTCACCGATCTGCGCAAGGCCTAGTCCGGTGATCACGGCGACTCGCTGAGGAGAACCCAGCAGCCGGATTATGGCCCAAATAATAAGGGTCTTGCCGGCAAGCAGGCAAAGAACCAGGATCAACACGGTGCCAAGATTCGCCCACAACACCGCAAGCGATAGCAGCATGCCGATAGAAACGAAAAACACGCTGTTGAAAACATCTCTAAACGGCAGAATTTCCGACGTAACCTGATGGCTGTAATCGGAATCGGCCAGTACCATACCGGCAATAAACGCACCGAGAGCCAGGGACAGTCCGAACTGCGATGTAACCCATGACATGCCCAGGCATAAAAGAACGACCGTCAGCAGGAGCACTTCCGGGCTTTTGAGCATGACAACCCGATTGAGAAATTTGGGTATCAAGAGCCACGCAGCCAGCACTATTAAGATCAGAGCAATAATCGACCCACCGAGATTCAGCAATATGGATGTAAATGAAACGACATCACCGCCGCCCAAAAGTGGGATTGCAAGCATCATAAATACAATGCTGATGTCCTGGAAAAGAAGTATGCCGACGCCTGCCCGGCCATGCGGTGAATCGACTTCGTTTCTCTCAACGTAGGTTTTTAAAACGATCGCGGTGCTCGACATCGCAGCCAAAAACCCGAAAAAGATCGCCTGTCCTGTCCCGCGTCCCCAAAATACGGCGGCACCGGCTACAACTGCTATCGTCAAAACCACCTGCAGCCCGCCGCCGATCAACACGAGCCGTTTCATCTCACGCAGGCGATGGAGTGAGAATTCCAGCCCTATGGTAAAAAGAAGCAGCATGACACCGATCTCGGCGAGCATCTCAATGCCTTCGACTTCCTTAACGAGACCGAGCCCGTACGGGCCGATACTTATGCCCGTAAGCATCAAACCGACAAGCAGCGGCAGTTTTAAGCGTAGACAAAGAAAGGCGACAGGCACCGAAACCAGCAGAATAATGAGAAGGTCCGCAAATATGGGCGGCGTGTGCATCGTTCCAATTCTCCGTGATATCTCTATTTTAGAGGCTGACGCTGCGCAGGTAAAATTTGTTATTAAGTTTGTATAGACCGCAGTAAAAAAGC
>JACDAY010000109.1 GCA_013695195.1 Blastocatellia bacterium
TCACGCGTTTCGGTGAAGTATTTTCCACCTGCGGAAAAGTTATTGGTGAAAACATCGATAACATCTTGTCCTATTTCGTAACTTTCACAGCCCGCCGCCGGGCCGATCGCGCAAATTAGATTTTTGGGATCGGTGTCGAAAGTTTCGATCATCTTTTCGACGGATTTACGAACGATCGACTGGGCAGTTCCTCTCCAACCGGCGTGAACGGCCGCAGTGGCTTTTGTTTTGCGGTCGCCGAGCAGAACCGGAACACAATCGGCGGTTTTTACACCTACAAGAACCTTTTCAAGATTAGAAATAAGAGCATCGGATTTATCGTCAGATCTTGCGGCGTCAGCGAGCGTTTTCACGATCTTGACACAGTTGCCGTGAACCTGCCAGGCAGTTGCCAGCTTATATTCGCCTTCAAATACATTCAAAAAACGCCGGCGATTCTCAAGAATATTATCGTCCGAATCTTCGCCAATGCCTGCTAGATTGAGATCATTTGCCGGAAACGGCGACACGCCGCCGAGTCGTGTGGAAAACCCGTTAGCAAAGCCGTGTTCTTCCAATGCACTGCAAACAAGAACTTTTACGCCGTTCCGCTCTCGCCAATAGAAGCCGCTGTCGGTTAAGATTTGTTCATCCCGGTTTGGAACCTGGAACTTGGAACTCGGAACTTCCGGTATGATCTTATCTATTGGCATTGACATAGTCGAAGTTTACCGCATACGCGAAATCATCGCTAGAACTCCGCGTTTTCGAGAGCGCGTATTTACCGAAAACGAGCGCGCCTACTGTGACGGGAAAGGCGCGGCGGCTGCTCAGTCGTTTGCGGCGCGCTTTGCCGCAAAAGAAGCGTTCTTAAAGGCCTTGCAAACCGGCTGGCGCGGAAAAATTACCTGGCACGATATCGAAGTCGTTTCAAGCGAAAGCGGCGTTCCAAAATTGAATGTCAGACAAGAAGCGGCAAAGCTATTGGAGAAAATGGGAGCAAACCGGGTTCACCTTTCGATTTCGCACACGACAGAACACGCGATTGCACAGGTAATTTTGGAACAATCATGATCCAGGAAAATTGCCGCAAAAAGGCGCAAAAAGCACAAAAATCTTCTTTGTACCCTCTGCGCCTTTTTGCGGCAATTTCTCTTATTTGGCCTTCGGAGCGGTCATATCGTCGAACGTGAAGTACGCAACGGCCGGATCATGGTCGGAAAACCGCTCGAGTCGAGTCGCGTCGTTACGGTAGATTTGCGGAAAATCTGCGTTCAGACGCGCGTAGCCAAAGCCGCTGGTATGCTTTCGGAGAACTTCATTTATTATTATATGGTCGAGAACCTGGGCGTTGCCGTCGAAACTGTAAGAGTATCGCTGTTTGAAATCGATCACATCTACGAGATTGATCAGATCGGGATCGACCAGATCTTCGGAGGGATTCAGCACTTCGGGTTTCGGGGCAGGTTTTCCCTTAATCGTACCGATCATATCGACGATGCCGTCATTGAACTGGAAAGCATTGAAATCGCCAAGCAGAATGATGCGTTCATTCGGGTCCGCCTTCTGGCGTTCCTGCACGAATCTTGCAAGAAATTCCGCTTGCAGACGCTTTTTAATACGCACATTGTCCTGTTGTTTCGGGTCGTTATAACCCAGAAACGATTTCATATGATTGACGACAACGGTAAACTCGAAAGGCTTGCTTGTTTTCGGATCGTCGATCGACGCGCGAAGCATCAATGGCGGCCGGTCGTTTAGAAAAATATCATCTTTAGTGTTCGGATTCTTGTACTTATCGTTTTTGCCGAGCTGTTTACTTTCCGAAACCTTAACGCGTGACGTTTTTACCAGAAACCCGTTATCTATGCCTCGGCCGTCGTTTCCGTCTACAAGATAAGCTTCATATTTAGGATCGGGCTTTCCGGCGGCGACAGCATCAGAGTTGATCGCTGCGGCCAGACGTTTTAAGGCGGCGAGATTTTCGACTTCGGTTACGCCGATAATATCGGGTGACTGCATAAAGTCGCGGATCGCGCGCGAAAGTTTTTTTAGCCGTCTCTGAAACAACTCCGGTGACACCACATCTTCCTTTATTTCTGGATCGTCCTGATCGTCAAAAAAGTTTTCCAGGTTCATTCCGGCGACGGAGAATTGTCGTTCGGTAGGTATCGGCAGCAGATTTGGTTTGATCGAATTTGAAACCGAATGCTGATTGCCAGGATCTGTAAGGAGCGTGTATTTTCCGTTGGTATAATGCAGAACACCGACAAGATTTTTCACTTCGGTTTGGGTGGCGACGTCGATTGTCGGCTTTACGGCGCGGCCAGATTCTTCGGTTTTTAAGACAATCTGCTCGTCGCTGTCGATGCGTATAATTTCGGGATTTGAATCGAAAATTGGGAGCTTTGGAAAATCGCGCTTCAGCTTGTCTTTATCGGCAAATGAAATGTATTCGCGGATATCCATTCCCGGCTCGCGAAACGGGCGCGGCACAGCCTTTAGCACGCCAAAAAAAGCGCCGTCCGACACAACGAACCCGGTCTTGGAATCGATGCGGCCGCCAGTCGGTGCGACAACCACAAGCTCCCCGATCTGCACACGCATTCCCTCGTATTTCTCCAATTGATCGATGCTGTTCGCCATAAAATCCGTGACAGTCAAAACGGCGGCTTTCGGCAGCAGGTTCGATTTTGAACCGACACGAATTTCGTCACGGCCGGCACGCATCGAAATTTCCGTGATGGTAAGGCTCAACGGTTCATTGTCCCGGCGAAATTCTTCGACCGATCCTGTAACGGAAACGGTATTGCCGACGGCTGCATCGGCTGACGGCTCCGTTCGCGTATAAATGTAGATGCCTTCGGAAGTTTTGGGATTTGCGTCCACTTTATCATCGGGCGTTTGAATGAAAAAGCCCGAGCGTAAACGAGCGGTAACTATGCCAGAAACACGTACGCTTTGACCGTTATACTGAGATATATTTGTCTCGCCCTGAACCTGAGCAATAGAAATGTCCTTTTGGCCGAGTGCAGAGGACGCAAAGAATAAAACGCCGGGAAGAAAAGCGAGAAAAAGTTTTTTCATTGGATAATTCGGAAAAACGGGAGTATCAACAACTGAATTGATGTTGTTTAAGAATCGCAGGTTCGCCGTCTTATCGCTTTTTATTGTAGATCCCGGCGTTTCTCGATTAGCTCCTGCGTGATCTTTGGTATATTTGTAAAAAAGTCGTAGCCGGTCAAATATTCGACCGCATCGACGGTGACGCGGAAATTTCTCCATGGAGCGTTCATGTCGAGCGGCGGCTGATTAGGGACGATAATTCCCAAAACCCGCGTCGATTTATTTACTCTCTGCAGATCATTCGAGCCGTTCGGGATCACGAGTATAACCTTCCATGTAATAGCTGGCACGACTATTTTTCCACGTGCAATCGTGCCGATATTTCCCGTCGGGCCGGACATAATATAGATCTCGTTTCCCTGGCCGGCCAAAGTTCGGCAATACGATTCAAACTCTTCCCACGCGCCCTGATTATTGGCTCCGAGCTGCGGAATTATATTCGTCATCAGAAACGTCGAGGAATTATTCGGGATCGAATTCGTACGGTCGCCGGATGGAACCATGTGTCCACGGTCGTAACCGGAGCCTGAATAATCTGTGTCTAAAACCTGATACCAGCCGGCGGGCAATGTCGTATCGGGGCGAAAATCATCCTGCCTCATTACCGGTGGAGAGCCGATCCAACTGCTGTCGAGCCGCCATGCCACCCAATTCGCCGTCGCTTTGCCGCGATTATATGAAAGCGAATACTGCGGTTTGTGCATTAGGTAATTATTTTCATTGGCGATGTCGGGTGTTGCATTGCTCGGATTTCCGAATATTAGCGGATCTTCGTTCGGCAGCGGTGCATTGACGGTAATAGTCTGCTGCATTACGACCGAACGGCCCTGTGCGTCCGCGGCAACCACGACTACGAGGCGATTGCCGCCCGACATTCCGACTGGAACAGTAGCCAAATATGAGAAAACATTATCGTTCGGCGTCGCGTCACCGTTTGTGCCGTCATCAAAAAAGGCTTGATTTGACGAGCCGCCTATCTGGCTCAAATTACCGACCACGGTAAAGTTCGTGCTTGGAGGCGTCGTTGCGGGGATTACCGTCACGGTCAAGAGCGAATTTCCGCCTGGCGAAATTGTGTTGGGACTTGCCGAGATTCCAGCAAAAAGTGTTGTTCCGCCGCCGCCGCAAACATTCGGTGCGGCTGATGCATTTCGAGGTGCCGAGGGAACGGTGGCGGCAAAATCGGCAGAGTTATTATCGGTATCCTGGCATCCGCCGGATACGCGAGACTGGCTGTTATTTACCGCAGGTGCGGCGGTTACGGCCGTTTCGACAAAGATATTCGTCGCGGTTCCCCAACCGACGGAATCGATTATCACGCCCGCGTCCGGCGAACCATTACGAATCGCCAAACCGCCGCCCGCCGCGCCCATCGAGCACATGCAATCCGTAGGATTGTAAGTGATATTTGGCGCAACACTGCCGTTATACCCGGTCGACGCTATCAGATAATATCCGCCGGGCTGCACAATCGTGCTGGAAGACCAACTTACAAAAGACCGGTCGTTCGATCCTGTAGCGGAACGGTAAACCAGCCGATAGCCATTCAATTCAACCGGTGCATTGCCTATATTATGAAGCTCGACAAACTCGTCGTTAAAGGTCGCGGCGCCGTCGCCGCCGGTTTGAAATTGGCTTATGACGATATGAGGCGAAACCAAAACCGGTTCGGCCTTTCGGGCACTCGTTTCAATGGTTGAAATCGAAGAAAATGCAAACAGCGTGAGGCTTACCAGGAAAAAATAAAAACTTCTCATTAAAACTTCCTTAACGCAAAAAAATGCAGGAGCGCAGCGAATTACAGCCAAACTTAAAATTTAACACATTTAGAAGTAGAAAGGAATTGTGAAGGTGACTGCAATTTACTGCGGAAAACCGACTTTTCTCAGCAACTCCTGAAAGCCGCGGGTTGTCGCGCATCGGTCGAAGTGCGGGTCAGCGTTTAGTAAAGCATGAAAGTTTTCGACAAATACGAATTAAAATTCCATAACTTAACTGAAACGCGGACCTTAGCTCTGACATGTCCGACGCTTACTAAAGTCCGGGTTTCAGTATTGTATTTTTAATAAGCCTGGGACGTTTCCGGCTTATCCAGGATAAGCCCAAGGGCCTCGGCAATCTTTGCATCATCGTCACCATATCTTATGGCATCGTGGGGGATTTTGCGGCCGTGATGCACCCATGTAAGCAGCGTTCCCATATTAGTATGGACAAAGGAAAGCTTGTATCCGGAGCGCGGAGGGATTTTAGCCACAATGCTTTTGATCTCCTGTGTTGCGTCGGCCAACACCTGATCGTGAAAATCTGAAATATTGGCTGCGAGTAAAGCGACCGCCCAGCAGCTTCCGCCCCCGGAGTCGCATCCCACTCCCTCAGCTTTATTCCAACCACAGCTTCCTACACATTCCGCCGGTGGATCCTGGTTCATAATATCACCTGTCATGTTGAGCCTCCATTATACTTTAAGGTTAACTAACGCACCGGGAAATCGACATTTCTTCCCGTTTACGACTACCTGAAGCCGGTAATCATAACAACATCTGAATTCTCGCTGCCGCGAGCCATTGCGAAGCCTTTTCCGCCAGGCAGGGCATCGAACCGAAATATCCGGTCCGATTCAAAATTAGTCAGCCTCACGGGCGGGCCGCCGTCTAAAGTCTGACTCCAGAGATTATCGACTTTATCGCGGTTGTCAACGTAAATCAACGCCCGTCCATCCGCACTCCACGAGAAGTCGCGCGATCTAACAACCAATGGCAGTTCCAAAGTCTTAAACGGCTGTCCGCCATCGGAAGATAATACCGACAGCGTAGAGGGAAAACCCGGCCTGAAATCGCCCTGGCCGTACGCGATAAATTTTCCGTCAGGCGATACCGCCGGCCTGCGGGAATCCGTATCGGTTAACCGTACGGGCGTGCCGCCGGCGATGCTTACTTTCCAGAGAGTAACTTTATTATCCGTATCTGTAAGATCATAAACGACCCATTTGCCGTCGGGTGAAAAAGCCGGCTCGCCTTCAAGCCCGGGGCCGCCGGCAAGCTGCACGGGATTGCCGCCATCGATATCTATTCTCCATAAATCACTGTTGCCGGCGCGTGATGAAATAAAGGCTATGAACCGGCCGTCGGGCGAAACCGCAGGAGAAAAATTTGACCGCGTCTGGAAGGTCAATTGCCGGTTTCCGCTTCCGTCACGGTTGACGATCCAGAGGTCCTGTGTGCCTGCAATCCTGGTGGTATAAACGATTTGGCCTTCCGGCGTCCATGAAATGCCCGACAAGCCTTCGTCTTTGCCCAATTCGCTCGTAAGTTTTTGCGCAGGGCCGGATTCCGTCACGGCCCAGATGTTCGACAACCGGTTTTGCTGCGTGCTGATTACCGACTTGCCATCCGCCGTCAGGCTTAAACCCAGATAGCCGCTCAGGTCATTCGTTATGCGCCGCGGCTTGCCGTCCGGGTATCCAATAAACCATAGCTGTGAAAGCTGGGTTTCGGGGTCGCGCCCGCTTATAATCAATCCCTTTCCGTCCGGAAGCCAGCCCAACCCGCTTATCCGCAGCCAACCCTGTGATGTTAAAGGTTTTTCGGTTCCGTGATCGAGGCTAACTTCTACTAAATAGCAAGTATCGTCAATTGACGAATAAACAGCGCTGACTATTGTCTTTCCGTCGGGAGACCATGCAGAGCGCAGCCATCTCGTGCCCTCGGACGCGTTGGCAAGCGTTTGCGACTCGCTGCCGTCGGAATTTGCGATCATCAGCGAAGTTTCGCGTCGGACAAAAGCCATTCGGCTGCCATCGGCCGAAAAAGCCACGGGCCCGCCGGCATCAGCCAATAATTTCCGCGAAATTCCTCCCAAAACCGGAATCTGATAAATTGACGCCGGCCCCTGTTTTTCGGCGGCGGTGTAATAAATATAATCGCCGTCGCGCGAGAATGTTAGCCCGTTAAACCTGGCATCTGCCGGCGGAACTATCTGGACGTTGCTGGATGTTGCGGTTTGTTTGACCCAAAGGCTTTGCTGTCCCGCATCCTGAAGCGCATAAACGACATATTTGCCGTCCGGCGAAATGGCCGTCTGCTCGCTTGCGACGTTGCCGCTTGCGGTCAGCTTGTTGATTCGCATCGTCTGGAAAGAATCGGAAGATTCGGTATTTGTGTACAGGACGGCGCCGGCGGCAATAATAGCAATGGCAAGTACGCCTACTATTAACGCGGCGGCCACCGGATGAAGCTTGAATTCATCCAAAAGCACCTCGCGAATTGTATTCCGGCCCATCCCGGATCGTGGAGCAGTGGTCAGATTCTTTGAAAATCCTTCATCCGTGGACTTTACATTCTCGAAATCACTAATACGCGGTTCGCTGTGTTCCGCCCTGGCTACGAAATCGAATTCCTGCCGCAGGTCCTTGAGGTCAGCCAGCAGCTCCCGGCCCGTCTGGTATCTCTCATCCCGGTTTTTGCGCAGCGCTTTACGGACAAGCGACTCGAGATCATGTGGAATTTCCGGCGCGTGTTGGCTGAGCGGTACAGGTTCCGTATGCAATATGGATCCGATGACATCGACGTCGTTTTCGCCTGTAAACGGCCGTTTAAGCGCCAGCATCTCGTAAAGCACTGCGCCGAAACTAAAAATATCGGTCCTTGCGTCCACGCTCTTGCCGCGGGCCTGTTCGGGCGACATATAACCGACAGTGCCCATCACCAGGCCGGGACTGGTTTTAACAAGGGTTGTCAGGGTATCAAAATCCAAAGGCGCAGGCTTTTCAGTTAGTTTCGCAAGGCCAAAATCAAGCACCTTCACGAGGCCGTCGGGGCGCAATATTATATTGTCCGGTTTGATATCGCGGTGGATAACCCGGGCTTCATGGGCGGCCGCCAGCGCTGTGGCAATTTGAATCGCGACGTCGAGATTTTTTTGCAGATCGAACTCTTTTCGCTTTATTTTCTTTGCCAGGGTCTCTCCCTCGACATATTCCATGGCGATGAAAGGAGATTCGTCCTCATCGTTAATCTCATAAATAGTGATAATGTTCGGATGATTGAGCGCCGATGCGGATTTTGCTTCGTGTGAGAGACGAAGCATTCTATCAATATCAAGAGCAACACTGGAAGGAAGGATTTTGAGCGCAACCCTGCGGCCGAGCCTCGTGTCTTCCGCAAGGTAGACTTCGCCCATTCCGCCTTCGCCCAGCTTCCTGACCATTCTGTAACGCCCTAGTCTTTCGCCTGCATTCATCATTTGAGTCCATAGATTGTATCACCGGATGAACGCTCCTGAAATATATTTTTGCCTTATTTTTCAGAGTTTATTTTGGGTAAGTAAACTTCTGCGTAAAAGATTCAAACAACTCTGGCTAATGATCACTGGCGAACGGGTTTCGGAAAACTAACCGGGCTTTTGTTTCCATCCTTGTCCACGGAACGGATACCAAAGAAGTAATTGTCTTTCGAGCGTTCTTTGATCACAAAATTCGTCGCCTTTCCGACAAAAACCGAATCCGTCCATTCTGCGGCGGTTGTTTCACGCCAGGTTATTTCGTAACCGGCAAGATCGGCGTCGGTGTTTGCGTCCCATTTAAGCTCTGTATCATTGGATAAGCGACTAACCAGGATTGCGTTCTTTGGATTTGCTGGCGCGTTTGCAAGGCTCGCAAGGCTGATTAGATTAACGCGCGCGACATTCGCCGTATATTCAAAATCGACAAACTCCGGCGTGTCGCCGTAAAAAATGCCTTTTTCAGTGCGGACATTTTGATGTTGATGCGTGTAGTCTTCGTCCGATTCGGTAAACCGCACGGCAGTAAAACCGCGTTCGAGAAATGGAATATGGTCGCCGCCGCGCCCGTAGCGGTCACGCCGGTAGATCATCCAGACCTTAAAGTTTTTCAGATACTTGTCGGATTGTTCCTTAATATATCTCGCAAGCTGCCTCGAAGCCGAATCGTTCTCGCCGCCGACGCTTCGCCGCGTGCCGGCCTGCTGTTCGGTTTCGTTGGACGGAACGCCTTCACTAAATACGCGAACCCGATTCCGGTTCGGTGAATTCTTATAGGACGTTACGCCGCCGATGATGTCGTTCGTAAACATTCCCTCAATGTCCATTGCTTTCTGCTTTGCCTGTTCGGCAAAATAAGAGGCGCCGAGCAGGCCTTGTTCTTCGCCCGGGACGGCCATAAATACAATTGTTGCATCGAAATTTCGTTTTGACATCACTCGAGCGAGCTCGATGACGGCTGCTGTGCCTGAAGCATCGTCGTTGGCTCCGGGCGCATCGCATTTTGCGTCAATAGGCGACGTGCACATCGAATCGTAATGCCCGGACACGACGTAAACGCGTTCCGGATTCGTAGTGCCTTTCAGCGTGGCGATGACGTTTGTTAAATTTACAGGCTCCGGGATTCGATTGGCTTTGGGCTGGAGAAAAGTTTGCTTTTCTACAATTAGACAATTATTGCAGTCGGCATCGATCTTTTGAAATTCGCCAAAAATCCAGTCGCGCGCCGCACCGATGCCGCGCGATGGATTGTCCTGCTCGGACAAAGTGTTTCGCGTGCCGAATGATACGAGTTTTCGGATGTCCGCTTCGATTCGATTCGCGGAAACTTCCCGGATCATTTTGAAAATTTCGGGATTAAGTCTTTCTTTCGATTTTTGTGCGAAAGCGATTGCCACAGAGACGCAAAGACACAGAGACAGCAAAAATAAGTTTTTCATTTTCATATTTGAATTAACGATTTAATATATCAAACGCCTGTAAACGATTGCCGTCCGCCGAGTAAAGCAGATTCACGCTTTCGTCGGTCACAAACCGGGCGTCGGGATCGGACGCGAGAATAAACCGAGAGTCGCGACCGGTGTGGACATTTACACCGATCAGTCCTTTGCGGTCGAACGGTTTTGGGAGATCGGTGTAGAAGTACATATAATTTCCGCGAAGCTCGGCCAGGCGCTTTCGGCGAAGCAGATAATTTGAAAGTCGCTCAGCTTGTCTTACAGGATCGAGGCGATCCAGGATGCTCTCCTGAACATCGCCGCGCGAAGGCGTCGCACGGCCGATCACATTTCCGATTACTCTGCCTCGGATGTCCGCTCCACTTGGAACCACGATCTGCAGGCCGTTTATCCGATTTAGCAAATTCGGCGTGCGTGCGATAGAACCGTATGCATAAATTCTGCGCGTAACATAGTTTCGAGCCGAATTACTGGCCAGCGTCGTCAGATCGAACGAGCCGAAGCGCGATCGCAAACCGGACCAGCGAAACGAATTGACGGTTCCCGCCAGATTTAAACCGGTTCGGGCGAAACCGATCGCCGAAGTGGCAAGGCCGCCATAGCGGAAATAAAGAGCCGTCGCCCGGAGCGCGATTCCGGCGATAACGCGAAATGCTCCGCGGTCAGGGGCTTTGTGTTTTACACGCCAGATTTCGTCGGAACGCAGGCTCCCAGCCTGCGATTTGCTAAAATAACGCATTGACCCACCCGCTAACGCAGGCAGTTCTGACCTGTTTCCTTTTTTTGAATCTATAGAAAACGCCGCTATCTCATCACGTCCGCCGACAACGGCCTGGCCGCTTTCGTTTAATAGCACGAACTGCGCCTTTTCAATTTCATGCTCGAACTTTCCGATGCGTTTCCCTTCCCTCGCGTCGATAGTAATCAAATCGTCCTTGTCGGCAATAAGAATTGTGTTTGCATCGGCGAACACGAAATTGGTAAGGCCTTTGTCGGCGCCTTTATAACGCCAAAGCGTTTTGCCGTTTTTCGTGTCGATCGCGGACACACCGAACGGGCCTTTTGCGGAAATCTCACCGTCTTTTAACCGTGTAAATTGACCGCCGGTCCGAACAAAAAGTGTTCTGCCGATCACAGCCATTTCCGCGCACACGCCGAGATCGTCGGCCGTCCAATCGACCTGGCCCGTTTTTCTGTTTACCGCGCGAATCTTGCCGCGTCCCGATATATAAACGTGATTATCGTCAAAAACCGGATCGGCTTCCGTGAGCGCGAGGCCGTTTTCGTTCATTTTGAATTTTTCGCGTTCTTTTTCCTTGCCGGTGCGGGCGTCGTAGGAAGTTGCGCCTTCGTAAAAGAGAAACAGGCGGCCGTCGAGAATCAGCGGCGGACGATAATTGTCGAGCGTGTATGCGATCTCGCCGAGATTTTCACCGAAACGCGCCGGCATCATCTCGATGCTGCCGTCGAATTCCCGTTTCCAAAGCTCTTCGCCCGTCGAAAGCTGTAGTACATGGATGATCGGCTTGCGTTTAAAGTCCTCGCCAGAATTGCCGCGCGGGGTTTTTACCAAAACGACCGCGATCAGATCGTTCGCCGGATCGACGGCAAGCTGCATGACATCACCTTTGACCTTTTCGCTCTGCCAGATACGAGAGCCGGAAAGCAGATCAACCGCTTCGAGCCGCGACTTGCTGCCTTCGTCCTTTGTGAACAAAATTATGTCCGTGTCGGGAACGGGCGTAACGGCAGTTTCTTCAATCCGTCCTGTCGAACGCCGCCAAATTCTTTCCCCGGTCTGACCGTCGAGAGCGTATAAGCTACGCTCGGTTCCGGCGAGAATAACGCCGAAATCGGTAGTTTGATAGAAATGAACTTTGGAATCAAGATTCGCCTGCCAGGCAGGCTGGGCAAGAGGGACGGCCGCGAAAAGGCACAAAAGACACAAAAAAAGAATGGCTTTCATGTTTCTATTTTAACTTGTTTTACCTAAAAAGAGGAAGAGATTCTAAGCTGCGAGATTTTCCAAAACGCGACTCTGGATTTTTGCGGGTAGCAAACATGCCGTTCCTGGCGGAACTCAGAATTTTGAATACCTTACAAAAGGCATTTTCATTGAACTTACTGAATCCGATAAGCCTTATCCTTCCAAACCGCGACTACGGTTCCCGCAAAGTTTTCCGCAATGGCTCGCAAACCGCTGTCGAGCTTTCGATATTCGCCGGTGCCGCGGCGGACATTGAACGTGGCCTGCCCGCGATAGGCGGAATCGTACCAAACACCTTGTTTCAGTTCGAAGATTCGACCGCCAACCTGTTTTCGATTTGATGAGTTCGTACTTTCGAGTCGGGCAGATCTCTTCGAGCGAACCGAACTATCGCCGCTCATACGGGTGTCGCTGCGGTCTTTTTCGGCCGGAGCTTTCGCGTCTTTTGACGGAACGGCGGGAACACGCGAAATTCCGCTCTGAAGCGAGTTCATTTCGCTTACCGGATTTTGAGATTGAGTAATCTGAGCGTCGGTTTTACTCTCATTTTCCGACGGAGTGTTTTTGTCAGCTTCTTCTGACTGTTGATTTTCTTTTGCCGCCGGAGGAGTCAAAGCAGCAGGCGCTCCCGCCATCGCGTCAGCGCCGTCCAGGACAAAGTTTTTGCCGCCAGAAACGGCTCCGTTGCCTATGGCCATATTTGCCGCTAAAGCCGGTGATTCAGGCTTTGCGGCGTTCGCGGCGCTATTGCCCGAATTCCGCGCTGAGACTGCCGCATTTGTATTCATCAAAGCATTTGATGACAAACTCATCGTATTCGCATTCGCCGATCTATCACTGAAGCCCGGTGCACCAGGAGCTGTTTGGGAATCGGCGATTTGCGACACTTCGGAGTTTGCGGAGCCGCCGGAGTTTTGCAGAACCATATATCCGAGAAATCCAGTGAAAACAAGCACAAGGCTTCCCATTACATAAGCAAGATTCGGAAAAAGAAAGAGCTTTCGATACCACGGAATGTTTACACCAATAAAAGCAGGAGCGGTCACGGCGGAGGCTGCGGCCGGGCCCGCTTCCGAATTCAGCAAGATAAGATTTGAAAGGATCATTCGACACCCGTCGCAGTCCGCCAAATGCAGAATTAAAGACTGTCTCGCTTTTTCCGGCAAAGCATTTTCGGCGAAGGCGGAGATCTCGTCAGCATCTAAATGCGGAGTGCGAATTTGGAATTGCGAATCCGCCGCGGTGAAAGCGGCAGTACTGTTTTCCGCATTTCGGAGCAGAGCATCTATTTCTTTGTCGAAGTCTAATTCCATTCCGTTCTGTCCTTACGAAAAACTCTGCGTCCCGTCCGTATATCTTTCATTTATAGAACGCAGGAAACATAAAAATCTTGCACCAAAGCCATAATCACCAAAGCTGTAAACAATTTTTCAACGCTGATTTCCAACTTCGATGCGGTTTCGGATAGACAGCGTTTCACTTCATTTTCGCTCCATCCTTGTTCATTACGCAGAGCGTTTTCGACCGATTTTCTTATTTCGGTTTGGACACGGGCGAGTTTTCGGCTGGCGGTCGCCTCGTGATAGCCTGACATATCGGCGATGTCCTTTAACTTCAAATCGTCGAAATAATAAAGTTTTAGAATTAACCTGTCTTCCGCATCGAGAGATTCGATCGCATTATTTAATGCTTTTGACACATCTGCTGCTGTCTGTTTTTCGCTGAACAGCTCTTCGGGATTGTCGGTGTGCGATACCAGGCCGTTTTCCGAATGTTCCGAAGCTTCATTCGCCAAATTTTCAAATTCCCGGTTTTCCTCTATCTGAACGAATTTCGACTGCTTTCTGAATTGATCTACGGCAAGCTGCGAAACGACGGCACGAAGCCAACCGGCAAGGCTTCCGCGTCCTGAATAATACGCGAGTTTACTTTTCTTGTTTCCGTCAGAATCCCGGCGCAGGCCGTACAGCTCCGCCCAGATCGAGCTTGCCAGGTCTTCAGCGTCTTCATTATTCTGCGAGATTCTTCTTGCCGCCGACTTTACCGTTGCGTCAAAATTCGCGACGAGGTGTTCCCAAGCCTTTTCGTCGCCTTTTTCGCAGGCGATCACAAGGCACAGATCATCCGCACGGATTTCATCAATAAAAGCTTTTATGTCTGCACTTGCCGCATCGCCGTTTTCGCGCAACAGATATCTTTCCAAGGCGGACGCGACACGAACTTTTATATCCGCCGCGTCCAATGCCCGCGAATTTTCCGTACGCGAGAGCAAACGAACAACCGCTTCATTCACAATGCTATTATATTTTTTGTTGAGCGGGGTCATTTGGAGAATCGCGAGAATATTAACAGAATTTACAGGCAAATGCTTATAATCAACGAATGATCGAAAAAGTGGATCACCTTGGTTTCCCGAATTGCTTAGCAGTCTCGAACGGCGATGCACAGCTAATTGTTTCGACGGATTTCGGCCCGCGAATACTTTTCTACGGCTTGGATGATGGCAAGAACATTTTGGGTTGGCACGGCGAGGCTGAAGTTGAAACGGAGCTTGGGAAATGGAAGCCGTACGGCGGGCACCGGCTGTGGATCGCCCCGGAAAATATGCCGCTTTCGTATGCACCGGACAATTCACCGCTAGAGTATTTCATCGAAAACGAATTTTCTATAACGCTTATCCAGCCGTTCGAGCCATACGGCCAAACTCAGAAGGAAATTACCGTGACTCTGAGCGAAAAGGGCGGCAAAGCTATTATCGATCATAAAATTACGAACGCCGGCAGTAAGCAAATCGAATTATCCGCGTGGGCCTTGACGATCATGCAGCCGGGCGGGGAAGCGATAATACCCAACGAGCCGCTGCAACCATACAGCGCGATAAATCTCCTTCCCGTCCGTTCGATGGCTTTGTGGTCGTACACTGATTTTACCGATCCGCGTTGGAATTATGAGCAGGGTTTGATCCGGCTCCGCGTCGATGAAAATGCTCATTCGCCGCAGAAGATCGGCGTGTTGAATAAACAGGGCTGGGCCGCTTACGCATGGCAAAATTTAATATTCGTTAAAAGATTCGATTTTCTCGAAGACTGCGTTTATCCCGATATGAATTCGAACACTGAAGTCTATACAGCCGGCTCTTTTGTAGAGGTCGAAACACTTTCGCCGATGCGGGAACTGCAGCCGGGTGAGTCGGTAAGGCATACGGAACGGTGGCAGTTATATGCGAATAAAACGCTTGGTGAAATCGTTTAATTTGCCAATGATAATAGTTGGCGGTAAGGAAAACACACTCGCTACCGTTCGTGTTTCCGCCTGTTACTTCAGGTGTTTTCGCAAATATGAAATAATTTTATAGCCGTCGAGGTAGACCCACGGTTTTTCGCCCAGTGTGTAATGACCGCAGGGAATAGCGGCCTCGCTGTGTTTTATATTGCGGCGTTTGAGTTCGCCGATGACGTCGCGCGAAAGATCGACCGGGAAGCTAAGATCGTAAAGAGTGTAAATATAACGCTGCGGCCGATCCGGCATTGATGCAAGCTTGTCCATATATGCCATCGGCGAGATTGGCATCCAATATTCGCGAAGCTCGTCGAGTTCAACATTCTCACCAAATCCCTGCTTTACGTGATAAGTCGAAAGGCCCTGCCAAACCACGTCCGCGACATAGCCCGATACATGGTTGAAAACCGCCGCGTCTATCGTCATATCGTGCGTGAACGCAAAAAACCCGACACAGGAGCCGATACTCGTGCCGACAACGCCAACCTTTTCGTAGCCTTGCTGCTTCAGCCACGCGACAGCCGAGCGCGTGTCGACGACCGATTGGCGAAGCGATTGTAAAGTTCGCCCGACATTCGGAGCAACGAGATAATCCGCCCGCTCAAGCTCAGGCGGCATCCGCTCTTCGTGATAAGGAAGTGTCAACCTCAGTGTTGAAAGCCCAACTTTGTTAAAAAACTTGCACAGGTCGAAATACGTTCCGGCCTTTGCGTTCCAATGAGGCAAAACTAATACGGCAGATTTTCTATTGGTTTCGTGCGGAAAATATTTGGCGTAGGCTGTGTTGTTTTCGACCGAAGGCGTTTGAACGCCGCTGGTCCATGTCAATGTTTTGAGTTCTTGCTTTAGCAGGTTCTTCTCTAAAGGCTCAGCTGACTGAAGTCGGAATTCTGAGCTCAATTCAAAGTCCGAAATCTTTGGCGAGTAGAAAAATTCGTCGCTATTTGCAACCGTTTTTTTTGAGTACTCGGCGAAAAGCTTTCGCGGGTCATCATCGTTCGGATGATCAGTTATAAATTCCGTTCCCCATTCGAACGGGCGAACGATGCGATTGTCGTTCAACGTCGCAAAATACCGCTCGCGTTTATGCATGTAACGTTTCAGCATAATTTAGGAGGCACGAACAACCGTATTTCGCAATGGCGGGTTTACCAATTGACCTTTCCTTCCTGCGAAGTGTCGATATTAGCGAGATCGACTCCTTCATCGTAGAAAAAGATATTCATATTATCGAAAAGAAATTGATGCGAATCGGGGTTGGAAACGTCCAAGCCGAAATGATTTATCAGCTGTTTTTGCTTTTCCTGCCATTCCTTCCAGCAGTCTTTGCAGATCTCGGCCCCGATCTTCTGCCCCAACTCGGTAGGAACCGGCGCATAGCCGAGCGGTTCGTTCTTCTGCCCGCACTTCGCGCATTTAAATTTGTCTGAAAATAAAGCCATAGATAACTCCTGAATCTCCTGAATATTATCCACAGATTAACACAGATGAACACGGATATTAAGACCATCCGGATCTGTGTTATCCGCATCCATCCGCGGCTAAACCTCGTTGGCACTTCTGATCGCCGCCAAGACATCCTCGTCGCTCGGCTTAAACAAGCTTACGGCCTCAGCTTTGGTGTACGCGATCTTTCCGTCTTTGTTTATGACGACAACGCCGCGCGCCGAACGGCCGGGCAGCCACGATTTCATGTCGTATTTTGTCGAAACACTGCGGTCCGGATCCGACAAAAGTCGCAGCGGCAGCTCATTTTTTTCGGCAAAACCCTTGTGAGATTCTACCGAGTCGGTCGAAATGCCGACGACCTCCGCACCCGTCGCCTGATATTCCGACCAATGATCGCGGACCGAGCAAAGCTGCTTTGTGCAGACAGGTGTGTTATCGCCCGGATAGAACAGCAGTACGACCGTCTTGCCTTTCTGGTCGTTGAGCGTCCAATCTTTTCCATCACCGTCCCTTAAAGTGAAATCCGGCGCGTTGTCTCCAATGTTCATGTATTCTCCCCCGGAACGCAGGCACCCTTGCCTGCGACATTGCGTAAGCAATGTAATAACTGTAATTAATCGGTTCTTTAGCGTACGCGGCACGCTTGCAGGCAAGTGTGCCTGCGTTCCCGGCTATTGAAAATCCCTAATATCCTTAAAAGGGTTTTCCGCATCCGCAAAATCCGGCCGGTAATAATGCGAAGCCGATTCGTATTCCTGCATAAAGCCTTCTTCCATTCCCAAGTCGTCCAGCAAAGAAACTGCCTGGAACCATTCACCTTCGCTTATTCGCCTCGATAGTAGAATGTAGCGCGGATCGGTCGCAGCTTTGTTCGTCGCGTAATATTGTGCCATCAAGGAGATCGCGGTTTTAGGCGAAAGCTCGTCGCGTATCCAACGCAAATTTTCAGCTATTCCGGCCATATCGTTTGGCAACACGAGGAGACGAATGAGCAAGCCGCTTTGTAAAAGACCGTTTTCGAAGATCAATTCATCGCCGGTTTGCCGGTGCATCTCTTTTATCGCCAGCCGCGCAAACTTTGGGTAATCTCGAATCTTCGAATATTGAAATCCGGCCTCGGAATCGGCATATTTCAGATCGGGCAGATAAATATCGACGATCCCGTCCAGCAGCCGTAACACCTCGACCGAATCGTAAGCATTCGTATTGTAAACGATCGGCAATCTCAAACCCTTTTCGGCGGCGATCAAAATCGCCCGTGCCATCTGCGGTGCAAAATGCGTCGGCGATACGAAACCGATAT
>JACDAY010000114.1 GCA_013695195.1 Blastocatellia bacterium
ACCCAAGCCTCGTCGCACCATTCGATTGGCGGCACGGCCACTTTTCGCTTAACGTTGGTCGAATTTTGCCGCATCCCGATGATGTTCGGGTCTTTTACAAGCTGGCACAAATCCTTGTCGTTTGAGACGATCACGGCCTGCATTCCTTTGTCCGCAACCTGCATGGCAAGCGTCCCGATAACGTCGTCCGCCTCAAAACCGTCCATTTTCAGGATAGGTATGCAAAAGGCTTCGCAAACACGCACGATGTAGGGAATCTGCAATGCAAGGTCGTCCGGCATCGCTGCCCGGTTCGCCTTGTATGCCGCGAAAGAGTCGTGCCGAAACGTCGGTGCCGACGTATCGAAAACGGCGGCCACGTAGTCGGGCTTTTCGTCGTTCAACAGTTTGCGAAGCATGTTCGTAAAAACAAATACCGCCTGCGTCACCTGCCCCTTGCTGTTCCGCAAAGGCTCCTGCTTCATCCCCATCGGAGCGAAAAAAGCCCGAAAAATATGCGACATCGAGTCGATCAAAAATACTCGTTTCATTTTGTGTTTACCTGATTGATGAATGATAAATAAACATTCAGACAGTTACAAGTTGTCTTGATCTTCGGGCAAACTTCAGTTGTTAATCTTTTCTAAAGCACGAAAAACCGATCTTCAATTGACAATAAATGTTACTATTTGCAAGTATTTCGGATAATCTTAGGTTATACAGTTTCTTGTCAGACTGAATATGAGAATTGAAGTTTTGTCGTTTTGGAATATATATCTTACCGGTATTGCAATTCTTACTATCTCAATGTACGCAACTGAGTAAGTCTCCCTGTCACACCTCAGTGAGTCCTGGACTAATGATTGATACTGAAAAACTCTTTGCCGGCGAGCCACGCTCGATTGCACGGGCAATCTCCTCTGTTGAAAGCGGCGCTGCTGGTGCGGCTGAGTTGATGAAAGTGGTTTTTCCGAAGACAGGCCGAGCCATGATCGTTGGAATTACAGGTTCGCCTGGTGCCGGAAAATCTTCATTAGTCGATAAACTTGCTCTTTTATATAAAGACCGGGGTGAAAAAGTCGGAATAGTTTGTGTTGATCCATCGAGCCCGTTTTCGGGCGGTGCGATTTTGGGCGACCGCATCAGAATGGCAACCATAGGGCTGGATAAAAATGTATTTATCCGTTCAATGGCAACGCGCGGCAATATGGGCGGCCTTTCGCGAGCGACAGTCGATGCGGTCGCGATCCTCGATGCCGCGGGCTTTGACAAGGTTATCGTCGAAACAGTCGGTGTCGGGCAGGATGAAGTTGAGATCGTCAAAACTGCCGACGTTTCGGTGGTCGTGCTGGTACCGGGAATGGGCGACGACATCCAGGCGATCAAAGCCGGGATCATGGAGATCGGCGACGTTTTTGTGATAAATAAGGCCGACCGCGAAGGCGCTTTGCGAACGCAAAAAGAACTTGAATCGCTTTTAAGTCTCGCTCACCGGCCGGATTTCTGGGATCCGCCGATCGTAAAAACCGTCGCAACGGAATCTAAAGGCATCGAAGATTTATCAAAAGCCATCGAAAGTTACAATGATTTTCAAAAACAAGGTGATGCAAGTCTGACGAGAAAACATGCCATAGCGCGTTGGCGGCTTTTGGGACTATTACAGGAAAGGTTGCTGGCTGAAGTTTTAAACAAAAACGGTACTAACGAAAGGTTAAATAAATTGTCATTGGAAATTGCAAAAAAGATTAAGGATCCATACACGGCAGTCGCAGAAATCTTAAAATCGGAATGAAAATAAATCATCTCGGCATTGCTGTAAAAGATATAGGTGAGGCTTTGAAGTTCTGGGGCGATGCTCTCGGGCTGGAGAATGCTCACACGGAAACGGTCGAGGATCAAAAGGTGCGGATTGCGATGCTGCCGTTGGGCGAAAGCCGGATCGAACTCCTAGAACCAACCGGCGAAGATTCACCGATCAGTAAATTTCTGGAGAAGAGAGGCGGCGGCATTCATCATATCGCGATCGAGGTTGAAGACATAGAAGCTGCATTAGCGAAACTAAAGTCCAAAGGCGCTCGGTTAATTGACGAAAGTCCGAGAATCGGAGCGGAAGGATGCCTTGTGGCGTTCGTTCACCCAAGCTCGGTAAACGGGGTTTTGCTTGAATTAACGCAAGCTAACTAGCTGTAAATATTTGTTTTTGTTATAATATCCGTTTGGAATTTTGACCATAACATCTGTATAGACTTAACAAAGTGAGGAATTAGAAATTGAGTAATTTAACAAAGGGCCTGATTTTATTATTGGTTATACTGGGTCTCGGGGCCGGTCTCGTAATTTGGAAAAACAAGGTCGGCGGTCATTCGACTACGGCTTCTTTCAATAGTATTAGCAAGGAAGAGGTCGAAATGCTTCTGGCGGACGTGGCAAAGGTAAACCCGATGGTCTTAAAGCGCTTTGCAGAAGACCCGGAAATGAAAAAGCAGCAGCTTGACAACTTAAAGCAGCTGCTTGCTTTTGCCAGCCAGGCTCAAAAAGATGGCTTGACGAACGAACCTCATATAAAGCAGGAGCTTGAAAATATTCGTTCCGAGGTTGCAGCAGTCAATTACGACCGTGAAATTAACCAGGACAAAGGGCCGATGCCGCCGTTCGGTTTCATCACCGAAGAACAGGTCAATGCCTATTGGGGCCAGGGCGAAAAACCCGCAGAGGGTTTCTTTGCTTCTTTCAAGGACAGGATCGGGCTAGGCGAACCAAACCACGAGGTTGAATTTCAACGCTTCCTGGATGCCAAGGTTAAACTGCTGAGAGAAAGTAATCCTCAAATGAAGGATCGTGAAATTACGGAAGAGGAAAAAACACAGGCCAAAGATTTTTTCGCAAAAATCGAGCTTTATGAAAAGGAATATTACGACAAGGTGGAATCCGGAGCTCTCTCGAAAGAATTTGAGAATAAAGTCGGCCTGCAGATAAAACTCCAGCAGGCTCAGTTTCTTGCAAGGCTTTATTCGGAAAAATTAGCCGAAAAAACAAAAGTGACTGACGAGGATGTTGCGAAATATATCGCGGAACACCCTGAATTGAGCGGCGGCGACAAAAAGGTAAAAGCCGAGGAAGTATTGAATCGTGCGAAAGCCGGAGAGGATTTTGGAGCACTCGCCAACGAATTCACCGAGGATCCGGGCAATAAGGATCCGAAAGGAGAGCTTCAGGGCGGTATTTATAAAGAGGTATCAAAAGGTAAGATGGTGGCCCCTTTCGAACAGGCTGCACTTGCGCTCGAACCCGGGCAGGTCGCCCCAAACCTCGTAGAAACGGATTTCGGTTACCACATTATCAAGTTGGAAAGAAAAGGCCCGGGCAAGGATGTCAGCGGGCAACCGGTCGAAACCTATGACGTCCGGCATATACTGTTCTCAACCGGTTTTAAGGATCCGGAAGATCCCACGGGCAGGGAGGTGCCGGCCAAGCAATATGTTCGTACCAAACTCGAAGCCGAAAAGGAAAAGCAGGTTTTGGATGAGATAGTAGCGCAAAATAATATAAAGGTGCCCGAAGACTTTACGGTTCCCGAGGTCACCGATGAGCAGATTCAAGAAGTGATGCAAAAACAGCAGCAGCAAAGGCAGATGCCTCCGGATATGTCGCCCGACGGCGAGGGAGCCCAGCCGCCGCCACCTGCCCCGAAACCGGAAGCCAGGAAAAAATAATGTACAACGGAAAATGGACAATGGAAAATGGTTCCGATATTGTCCATTTTCCGTTGTACATTTTCCATTATGTTTATCGGTGATTATCGAATCGAAATAATACCGGATACGGAATTTCGATTGGACGGCGGGGCGATGTTCGGAGTCGTCCCGCGTGTTCTTTGGGCGCGTGTTTGCTCACCCGACGAGCTTAACCGAATTCGGCTGAACATGAATTGCCTTTTTGTCGAAACACCGCATGAAAAAATTCTGATCGAAACAGGCATAGGCGAAAAATGGAGCGAAAAAGAAACGCAAATTTACGGCATTTTTCGTGAAAAGCCCTTTGCCGAGACGCTGTTGGAAATAACAGACTGTAATCCTGAAGATATAACGATTGTCGTAAACACACATTTGCATTTCGACCATGCGGGCGGGAATACGGTTTTGTCAGAACCACAAGAGGTAGCGACCGGGCCAGTTGCAAGCGGGACGCTTGCGCTCCAGTCGCAGCCGCAGTTCCCGAATGCCCGGTATTTTGTTTCGAAGAGCGAATTCGAGCACGCCGAAAACTCGATCGAACGTGACCGGGCGAGCTACCTACCCGAAAACTGGCGCCCAATGCAGGAGTCCGGCCATCTCGAGTTAAAGCCTGACAACTACGAAGTGGTCGACGGCCTGCGAATGGAGCAAATCCGCGGCCATTCTAAAAACATGCAGACCTTCAGGCTGGATCGCGGCGGCGAAACCTTGTACGGCTTTGCGGATCTGATCCCGACCAGGCATCATTTGTCTCTGCCCTGGATTATGGGATACGACCTTTACCCGACCGAGACATTAGAGTTTAAGAAACGCATTTTGCCGCAAGCCGTAAAGGAAAATTGGATATGTCTGTTTTATCACGACTTCGAAATGCCGCTTTGTCGGATTACTGAAATTGGCGGAAAGCTAGAGGCAAGAACCTATGTCGAAAACTGACAAGATTCGTGAAAAGGTGTTGTTTGGTTACTCGGATGCTAACGTCGATTTCGATGATTTACGAAAATTGTTAGTTGAACTTAATTTTGCGGAGCGCATCAAAGGCAGCCACCATATCTTTACGCAAAACGGCATAGAAGAAATTATCAATATTCAACCTAAACAAAGTAAGGCGAAAGCCTATCAAGTCAAACAGGTTCGTAATATAATTCTAAGATACCGATTAGGAGCAAGCGATGAGTAAATACGAGATCATTATTTATTGGAGTTCTGATGACGAGGCCTTTATCGCCGAAGTCCCTGAATTACCGGGATGTATGGCGGATGGTGCGTCATATCAGGAGGCTCTTGCAAATGCCGAAGTAATTATTCAGGAATGGACCGATACGGCGAAAGAAATCGGACGCGCTATTCCTGAACCGAAGGGGCGATTAGTATTCGCATAATGCTTATTTACGACTATGCGGGAAACAAGCGCCGTTTGGGATAGCGATCCAAAGAAACGACTTCAAAAAGAGGAGGTGAGAGCCTCGAAACTTTTGAAAGGGAAAGTTGTCAAAGAGATTAAGCGATTTCGACTGGAAGAGGTGGTTGTGGTGTTCGAAGACGGGACGATTTTTTCGTTCAATTGGCGAGATAATGAATTCGATCTTTCGATTACGGGTGACTTTTCAGAGGATGATTAGGTTTGAATGGAAACAGTTAACATAGGAATCATCGGCGGCAGCGGCCTTTATCAGATGCCGGAGCTGGACAATATCAGAGAGATCGAAGTTGATACACCGTTTGGCAGGCCATCGGATGCGTTTATCGTAGGCGAATTGGAAGGTGTAAAGGTGGCGTTTTTGCCGAGACACGGCCGCGGGCACAAGCTTTTGCCAACCGAGCTTCCCTTTCGGGCGAACATATACGCTATGAAGCTGCTTGGAATCGAATATATTCTATCGGTTTCCGCCGTCGGTTCGCTGCAGGAAAAATATGCTCCGACCGATATGGTGATTCCCGATCAATTCTTTGATCGGACACGTGCAAGAGCAAAAGAATCTACATTCTTTGGCGAAGGCATCGTCGGGCATGTAACTTTTGCCCATCCGGTTTGCAGCGAGCTTGGCGATATTTTGGAAGATTCGTGCAAGAAAGTGGGCGTGAAGACTCATCGCGGCGGAACGTATCTCTGCATGGAAGGCCCGGCTTTTTCGACCAAAGCGGAATCGAACGTCTATCGCCAATGGGGAATGGATATTATCGGCATGACCAATCTTCAGGAAGCAAAGCTTGCCCGTGAAGCCGGGATCGCTTACGCCACTCTTGCGCTTGTCACCGATTATGATTGCTGGTACGAGGGGCACGACGATGTTACCGTGGACATAGTGATCGAATATTTAAACAAAAACGTGCGAAATGCCCAGATTATCTTGAAAGACGCCGTCAAACGCGTGGCCGAAAAGACAACGCCCAATCAATATCGCGACGCAATCAAAAATGCAATTTTTACTACACCGGAACACTGGCCCGCGGAAACTGCAAAGAATTTGGAAGCGATAATCGGTAGGTACGCTCCGAAATAAAGCTCAGAGTTCACACTTCAGCGTGTTTTTTTGCAACGAAGAAACCGACTAAAGGTGAAACTCAAAACCGTTTCAAAAGAAAACTTTTTGCTCATCGGAATCATCTTTAAGTAGTTATGAGAAAAACACTCCTTGCTCTGGCATTTAGCATTATTGGCATACTTGGGTTAACCGGTGGGACTTTTGCCCAACGCAACATCGAACCGGCAATCGACCGCGATCCTGTTCTGGAACAAGACGCCAAGCACAATCTTGACGTCGCTTGGCAGGCATTTCGGCTTAAAAAGGCCTACAAAGGCGTTTTGATGCGTTTCGAGGAAACATACGCAGCGTATCCTACTTTTTCTAAAATGGAAGAATTCCTCTATCTTGCCGGAGTGAGCAGCTACTATTTGTCCGAGAACAAAGGCAAACAGAAGGTCAATCTAAAGCTCGAAAAAGAAAAAGATAAATTTGCCCCGGCGAAGCTGCGCGAAGATGCAGCCGCATACCTCGCGCTGATGATCGGGAAGAACCCCGAAAGCCGCTATAAAGACGAGGCCGAAAAGATCCTGAAAGAACTTCAGGCATCAAAATGAATCTCAATCAGGTTACGATCCACTCCGAAAAACCTGTCGAAACGGTTGAGTTTTATCAAAAGCTCGGCCTCAAACTGATTGTCGATTCCCTGCCGCGCTACGCTCGCCTCGAATGCCCGGACGGCGATTCGACACTGTCGGTAAACATTGCAGAAAATGTAGTTCCGAACGCGAATATCGTGTTATACTTCGAATGTGACGACCTCGATACTAAGGTAGCCGAATTAAAGGAACTCGGACTCGAATTTGATGAAGACCCGACCGATCGTCCATGGCTCTGGCGCCAAGCATATCTCCAAGATCCGAATTCCAACAAAATCTGCCTCTTTCATGCCGGCAAGAATCGCAAAAATCCGCCCTGGCGTGTACAATAAGTACCGTGGCAACTGTGCCCGCGTTTTTGCTACGACTTCTAAATCTCTGCTGTATTGCTCTTCATCAGGAGAACTTATAATAAAATGTCCTTAACGGTTGTTGGTTCTGTCGCGTTTGACGCATTGGAAACGCCATTCGGTAAACGCGATAAGGTTCTCGG
>JACDAY010000147.1 GCA_013695195.1 Blastocatellia bacterium
GCTGATTTTCATCAACGACGGCAATCCCGGCAGAGTCGTAACCGCGATATTCGAGCTTTCTCAACCCGTCGATAATTAACGGCACAACCTGTTTATTCCCAACGTATCCGACAATTCCACACATAATTTCTATTTCGTTCTAGGTGTTATCTTGAAATTAAATGCCGTGTCCGAGTATTAAATTGATTCGATCGGAGATAATTTCGCCGTGTAGAGATAAATAGCCGCCTTCTAAACCCTTGATGATCGTGCATCCGCCAAGGCAAAAGTGAATTCTAATGAAAAAGGTCTGCAGAATGTCTCTGTAAACGGAGTTTGGCAAATCAGGCAGATAGACTTCAACCCTTGCTCTTGCGGATAGAGGCAATGAATTTCCTTCCTTTTGTCAAAATCTATCATTCGCTTGAGTGATTCTTCAGGCGTCAGCGTTAGGCGTTTAGGCGCTCGATCATTTTTTCCTTTAGTGCTTTAAGATTAGTCTTCCTTTTAGCTGCATTTTTGACATTCATACTCTCATTTTAACATAGGACTAACTATTTGTTTTAGTGTCTTCTTTCAAATTTTTCTTCACTTTCGCTGGCACGCCGGCAACCAGCAAATGCGCCTCGACATCTTTCGTTACCACACTCCCTGCTCCGGTTATCGCGCCGTCGCCGACAGTAACGGGTGCGATGAGCATTGTGTCGGAGCCGATCTTTACATTATCACCAATGTGCGTTTCGTGCTTTCGAACGCCGTCGTAGTTGCAGGTGATCGTTCCCGCACCGATGTTCGTGTTTTCGCCGATCGTTGCATCGCCTAAATAACTAAGATGACTCGCCTTGGAGCCACGGCCAAGCCTTGTTTTCTTAAGTTCAACAAAATTCCCGGCCTTTGATTTTTCTTCCATTTTTGAGTTTCCGCGAAGATGAGCAAACGGGCCGACCGTGCAATTATTGCCTACCTCGGAATCAATTATTACGCAATTGTCCAGAATCTCGACGCCGTGGCCGATTTGCGAGTTCGTAATACGCGTCCCCGAACGTATTGCGCAGCCGTCCCCAATCACGGTCGAGCCCTCAATTGTAATATTCGGATAAACAATCGTGTCGCGGCCGATAACCGCTTGTGCGCTTACATGTGCGCTTTTAGGATCGATAAATGTTACGCCGTAATCGAGCATCAGTTTCGAGATCGTGCGGCGGTTCAAAATGCGTTCCAGGTCGGCAAGCTGCGCGCGATTGTTGACGCCTTCGATCTCATGAGAATCCGGGTGGTGAAAAATTGCGACATCTTCGCCCGCGTCCCGCAAAAGCGACGGAACGTCCGTCAAATAATATTCACCTTGCGAATTGTGATTACGCACGTTTGAAAGAGCGTCAAAAAGCTTTTGTGTATTGAAGCAGTAAATTCCTGAATTTATCTCGTTAATTTGTTTTGCATCGTCCGTCGCATCTTTCTGTTCAACTATTCTCTCAAAAAGGCCTGTGTCATCGCGCAAAATGCGCCCGTAGCCGGTCGGGTCTTTGAGCTTAACTGTAAGGATCGTACATGCCGCGCCTTTTCCACGGTGCCGATGATGCTGCTGTACAAGAGCCGCAAGAGTTTCCGGCCGGATCATTGGAACATCGCCGGAAAGAACAAGCAGTGTTGAATCCAGTTCCTGTAAAAATTCACGTGCTGAGTTGACCGCATCGCCCGTTCCAAGCTGTTTTTCCTGTACGACGAAAACCGCCTGCTGTTCATCGATTTCGGTCAAAACCGCAGTTTTTACGTCTTCGCCCTGATGTCCGATGACGACATATATCTTCTGCGGTGCCAGGGCAGTTGCCGCGCGGCAGACATGGTTAATTAGCGGGCGGGCGTCGAGACGATGCAAAACCTTGGCTTGAGCGGAACGCATACGTGTCCCGAGCCCTGCTGCCAGAATCAAAACATCAAGCGCTTTTTGTTCAGTTGGGAAATCCGACATAAAGATTTGTGAGGGCTTTTTTAACGCTTATAGACGGGCGGGCACACTTTTTTTCATTAATGCTGCACAGCGCAAAACCGTCTTTGCAACCTTGTCCGGGCTATGACGGACTTTGTCCGCCTCATCAAGTAGATTATCATAAACGATCTCGGCTCCCTCAATTGTGTCACCGGAAATCGATCCGTGAATACCGATTTGTTCGGCTCCTTCGTGTTTGTACAACTCCCGCTGCCGGCCGCTAATCGTTTGATTATTAACAATCACAAAATCAAATTCAAATTCAGGAGCATATTGCCGAACGATCTCCAGATGCCTGCGGGCGCTCAAACCGTCGGTTTCGCCGGGTTGGGTCATCAGATTGCATATGAATATTTTCATTGCCGAAGAATCCGCGATCGCTTTGGGCACGCCTTGCACCAGAAGAGGAGGCAGCAGGCTCGTATACAGCGACCCGGGGCCGATTGTTATAATGTCAGCTACGGAAATTGCAGACAATGCTTCAGGAAGCGGCTGGCAGTCCTCAGGTTCGAGATAAAGCCGCTTAATCGAAGTGCCGGCCTTGCTAATTTCCGTTTCGCCGCGGACTATTGAGCCGTCCCTAAGCTCGACGGCAAGACGCACGTCAGACATGGTAGCGGGATAAATATGGCCCTTGCTGGCCAGAATCTCAGACGAAAGTTTTACTGCTTCGGCGAAATCGCCCGTAATTTCCGAAAGTGCAGCAAGAAACAGATTGCCGAAGTTGTGCCCGCCCAACTGTCCGTCTCCCTCAAATCTATATTTAAAGAGTTTCGACAAAAGATTGGAGTCTTCCGACAGCGCTACCATGCAATTGCGGATATCGCCCGGGGGCGGCATTTGCAGCTCATCGCGCAGTCTTCCGGAGCTTCCGCCGTCATCGGAAACAGCCACGATTGCCGTTAGCCTGCCGATTTGCGGTCGTTCGTTTAAATCCCGTTCTACAAATTTCTTTAATCCCGACAAAAGCGTTGCCAGTCCGGTTCCGCCCCCTATCGCAACGCAGTTAAGCTCGTTCGAATCCATCCTGTTATTATTCGTTTTCATTTATAATGCGAATTTAGCGAATTAAGGGCAGGCTTGCAAACCAGAGTGCTGGTCCAGTTTGCAATTTTCGTGAAGGTTAGAGCCTGTGAAAACAGGAGAAAGCCTAAAATTGGACAAGCTTTTTTGCCTGTTTCACAGGCTTGGTTTTACGCTACCGCAGGTTCCAGCCAAAGGCTCCACCAGCGGCTAAAGCTATGCCGCCGCTCCGCAGCTTAA
>JACDAY010000167.1 GCA_013695195.1 Blastocatellia bacterium
CTATTTCCAAAAACCGAGCAATACAAATAAAACAATCCATAAAATGCCCATAAAATGCCAATACCAACCAACAGAACGGGCAAGATTTTTGCGGTAAGTCAGCTCGGAGTCGTTCGACGTTTCATGCCACGAGCGAAGCAGGATCGAGCCGAGAGCTAAAATCCCGCCAATAACATGTACGGCATGAACCGCTGTCAGGATGTAGAAGAATCCCGCATACGGATTGCCTTGCATATACAATCCGCGATTCACGAGCGCGAGCCAGGCGAGGATCTGAGACGAAATGAACGCCGCGCCCAGAACCGTGGTTCCTATCAGCCACCGGCGGGCAGTTTCATGGGCTTCACGGTCGACCGCAAGCTTCGCAGCGTGATATGAAATGCTGCTGATAAGAATTAAAAAGGTGCTTACCCAGACCTGAATTGGCAGGTCGAAAGGTTTCCACTCGGCAGCATGATTTGTTGATACAACTACGTATGCTCCGATCAAGCCTCCGAATGTCATGGCTACAACCAGAAGCAAAAACCACGTTACGATTTTAGCTTTGTCCTGTACGGTAGATTCGGCTTCCTGAAAATTGTTGCGGCTTCGATAGCTGTCGTCGCCGTCGTCACCGCCGCCGTTATTCCCGTTTGGCTTGTTCGGCCCGCCGCCGCCCGACAGTGCCGAGCGAAGCCGGCGAATCTTTTCGCGTTCAGTGAGCGGTTCGGCGGTTCCGATTTCCATATAATCTATTATTGATGATCCAAAACGAGCAAGCCGAATATAAGCGGCAGGTAAAGAACGGAAACCATTAGCAGCCGCCGTGCTTTTTCCACGCTTTTCGCTCGTGCCGTTTGAATACTTTCCAGCAAAAACCAGATGCCGAGTATGCTTGCTCCGACAAGATAAATTACACCGGCAAAGCCCAGGAAAAACGGAGATAGGCTTACCGCTACAAGCATTATTGTAAATAAAACTATCTGCCGCGCGGTGATCTTCCCTTCAGGCTCAACCACCGGGAGCATTAAAATGCCCGCCTTTGCATACTGTTCGCGGTACATCCACGCGATCGCTAGAAAATGTGGAAATTGCCACAGAAACAAAAGTACGAACAGGGCCCAGGCACCTATAGTAATTTCGTTCGAAGCCGCGGTCCAGCCCATTAGCGGCGGCATCGCGCCCGGAATAGCTCCAATTGCCGTCGAAGCCGACGTGCGTGTTTTCAAAGGCGTATATAAAAAAACGTAGCCTATAATGACTATCGATCCAAGTACGGCAGTCAGGGGATTGACTAATACATACAGATACAACTCGGCGACGGCACATTGCAAAATTCCGAAAACCAGAGCTTCCAAAGGTAAAATTTTTCCGGTCGGGAGCGGACGCCTTGCGGTGCGCTCCATCAGAGCGTCGGTGCGGCGCTCGATGTATTGATTGAGCGTTGCAACGCCGAATGCAAGCAGCGCGATCCCGATCATCGCATTTGCGAAAAGCGCAAAGTCGAAACTGCCTTTTGTACCGATATAAAAACCGGCGGCTGAAGTCAGAACCAGCATAAATGCAATACGCGGTTTTGTTAGCTCGACAAATGCCAAAATTCGCGTCCGCACATTGAGCGCTCTGATTTCCTGTATTTCCGCCGTAGCTGTATCCATTCTTGTTTGGAACCTTTGTCGCGTAGCGACAGGTTGAACTCCATTAAATATGCGATGATAAATTCTCAATGCCTAGTTTAGGCTATCGCGTTTGCTACGTAGACTTTAAATACAAAAATTTCCTGCACATCTTATAGAGAATAGACCGTTGCAACTAGAGAATAACCCGTCGAAATAGATTTTCCAAACGTGGAGCATTAATGTGGGCTTCTAATGATATAAAGACAAACTAATCTTTTATCGGATGACAAAAAAAAGAGTGTGGGTTATGCTTTGATACGATGTCAATAAAGGCTAATTTTTCTTAGTGAACTTTGTGTCCTTCCTTCTTGATCTTTGTCTTTAAAAAAACGTTTGACACAAAGTTCACGAAGGGAAGGCACAAAGAACACTAAGTAGAAGTCTTTACATAACTTATAGAATTGTTTTTTAATTTTGTGAATGTCTGCTGTCGAAGAAACTTTTAAAACTAAAGAGATCTCCAAGCCAAAGACGGCGCCGATTTTAAATCGACTTCTCGACTTTATGAGCTCGGTGCGTTTCGGTGTGACGCAGCTTTGCACTTTGGTTGTCCTGTCGATGGTCGGGATGCTGATAATTCAGCAGAATGTTCAGGGGTTCGATGCTTATTTTGCTTCGCTGACGCCGGCAGAAAAATTGGTTTACGGCTCGCTCGGTTTTTTCGACATTTACCATAGCTGGTATTTTAATTTACTGCTTCTATCTCTCTCGCTCAACATCGTTTTAGCTTCGATAGACCACTTCCCTTCTGCGTGGAGCTACATCTCCAGCCCAAAAACCTCCGCAACCCGAGGTTGGCTGCTTAATCAAAAACAAAATGCCGTTATTCGTGTTTTTAATACCGCGGATAGCGATGCGGCGGAGCGTATAAAGACTGTCTTTGAAACTAACGGGTTAAAGTCTCAAATAACCGAAAATACGACAAGCTCTTACCTTTTGGACGAAGATGGTAACAAAAGCTTTACAGAAACTGTAAACAAAACTAATTTATATGTTTTTGGCGAGAGCGGCCGAGTTAACAGGCTCGGCGCGTACTTTGTTCATGTCGGATTGCTTACGCTTTTCCTGGGACATTTCATCGCCTTGCAAACGGGATTCGATGCCGATGTACGTATGATTCCCGGCGATGCCACAGACAAGATCCAGATGATCCAGTTCGATCTCGATAAAAAGGAGAAGTTTGACGTGCAGCTTCCATTTACTATGACCTGCACGGACATTCAGCAAAAACTTATCGATCCGCGCGGCTCGATCGATGTTACCAATACGCTCGACTGGCGGACTCAAATGAAAGTTGATGATCCTGAATTTGGAGCAACGCTTGCCGATATAAGCATGAACAAGCCGTTCAGCTATCGCGGCTATCGTTTTTTCCAGGCGCAAACAATTCCGATCGGGAACGCCCGCAATATATCGCTTGAATTAACGCCGCAGGCGGGCGGTGAACCTGTAAAGCTCGAAATTTCGCGGATGGGTTCCACCACGATCCCTGACGGGACCCACGTCGAATACGAAGAATTTCTTCCGGATTTCACATTCGGAACTGACGGAAAACCTGATACGCGTTCGGGAGAGTATAATAATCCGGTCGCGGTTTTAAATGTTACGCCGCCGGAGGGCGTTCGGACAAGGGTTTACGCATTTTCCGGCAACATCGCCGACAACATTCCCGTCGGCGCTCCGAAAGCCGGTTACAAATGGAGGTTGACGGATTTTGAAAAGTCGCCTTTCGCGCACGTGCTTTCGATAAAGTATGATCCGTATAACGGGGCTTTTATCGCCTGGTATTTCGGCGGTTTCGGGTTGATTGGAGCTTTGTGTTTTGTTTTCTTTTTTTCGCACAAGAGAATCTGGGCGCTGATAGACAGGCGGGACGACGGCTCGGTTGAAGTCGTTTTGGGCGGCAATACAAACCGCAATCACGCTGGATTTGAGGATAAATTTAAGAAGATCGCCGGAGACCTGGAAAACGATCCGGTCAGGTCATAAATCAGCAGAGAGGTTTTTATGGCACAAGTATTATCCGCAGATGAAATATACGCGGCAAAGGTAAATCGATCTTGGACGACCTACATTCCGGCAGTTCTGGTGTTTGCGGGCGCATTCTCGATGCTCGGCCTGAGGTTGCAAATCGGAAGCGGCTTTATTACAGACGGAGCCTTGATGATGCTCGCCCTCGCCTGCTATATCTTCGCGGCGTTGTTTCATCTGACGAATTTGTACGCTCCGTCTGAAATGGCACGCAAGATCGGGCTTTGGAGCGCAGGACTCGGAGTGTTTTTTAATCTTTCAAGCTGGCTGGTGCGATGGGTTGCGGCATATGACCGTGAAATTGGAATGCTGCGAGCCGGCGGAAATATGGAATCGCCCTGGGTTTTTCGCTACATTCCGTTCGCCAATCTTTACGATCTGAGCCTTGCGTTTGCATTCGGCGCCGGGATTGCGACGCTCCTGCTTGCAAGACGAACTAATTTTCAGGTGCTGAGTGCGTTCACTCTTCCTTTGGCGGCATTGATACTAACGCTAGCCCGATTTATCGGCGATGAGTTTATCGATCTGCCGCCGGTTCTGGATTCCTATTGGCGGCCGATCCATGTCGGCGTGGCTTCGTTAAGTTATGGAGTCGCTCTCGTATGTTTCGCAATTGCAGTAATTTATCTGCTGAAAGATAATGTAAAGGTTGAAGCTATGGCGATCTGGGCGAGCGTTTTTGCACTGGGTGTTATCGCTTCGATCAGCAAGTTCTCTGTTTTCTCGGAAGTCATTTATCGGGCAGGGCTTTTTGTCCCGAATATCGAGGGCGGCAAGCCTTTTTCCGCCCCATTCAGACTTGAAATCCCCTATGTCGGATTTGCGTTGGCTGCCGCCGGTATTCTGCTGATCGGGGTGATCGCGGCCTTTCTGATGTATCTATATCAGAATAATGTAGCTGCAAAAAAAGCCGGGCACGTTCTCCTAAAGCTCGCTTTTGTTGCACAGATCATTGCAATCTCTCTTTTGGTTTCCGGAATTAAATCGACTGCCGATACACCCGCAAGGCTTCAGGCGCAGCTGGCAGCAAATCCAGCACAGTACGCAACTGCCGGCAAAGCTATCGCCGAGCGGCAGCAGCTTTCGGCGCGTGAATTTGCAGCCATAACCTCTATACAGCTTGAACAGACCGGGCGGTCATATATTCAAGCCAACGGCAACAAGATGTTTTTGAGCTTGAATACTAATCCGGTCGAGCTTGCCGGATTGATAACGGCGCTTGCAGGCACTTTTTTTGTGATGCTCTTTGCGTTTAGAACGGAAAAGCTCCGTGAAAGGCTGCCAAGCCTGGATTCGCTCGACGCTCTGATGTACAAGACGGCTTGTCTTGCGTTTGCTGGGCTGGCAATGCTTTTGATAACAGGAGCGATCTGGGCGAACGAATCATGGGGCCGGCCGTGGGGATTCGATTCGAAGGAAACCGGAGCATTGGTCGCATGGCTAACATATGCTGCATTTTTGCACACGCGGATCTCGCGCGGCTGGTCGGGCAGGAGTTCCGCTTATTTTGCTATCCTCGGTTTCCTGCTCGTAATATTTACGTATCTTGGTGTCAGCTATCTGCTGCCCGGACTACATAGTTATGCGTAGGATTTTGGAAGAAATTGATTCTATTTAGTTGAATTCTCTTGTTTCTATTCATTTTATTCCGTGGTTGTTCTTAATTCCTGGTTCGATCTCAGTTCCGGAACTAACAAGGATTGAACCACTGAACAAGACGAATGGAACACAGAATAAGAGGAACAAGAAGGAAGAAGAAATAAGAAAAACCGGAAACATTATAAAATATTCTTATTCTATAGTTACCTTTGCGACGTCCAGAATCGAATAGCGGCCGATAGTTCCTGTCTTCGAGATCACCGTCAACAAGCCTTTATCAACGCTGAATTTGAACACTTCGCTCATCGGTCTTTCGATAATGCTGCCGTCTTTAAACAAAATCACAAGCCGTATATTTTCAAGAGGATCGGGAAGTTTTTCCTTAGGCTCCCGTTTGTTGCGTTTTATCGGCTTCGGCTTGGGTGTTTCCGCCGTTTCGACGGCAGATATTTTCGTCTCCGAGTCCAATGTTTGAGTTTCTTTTTCTGAAAGTTTTTTCGCTTTAGAGCGTGCCGCCGCCGCCCGCTTTCTCCTTGACGCAACGGTCTCTTCCTTGTCCGGTAAATTGTCCGAAATAATTAATTCAGGGGTTTTTTTGGTGATCGCCGCTTCTGAAATTTCAGGCCTAAAGCTTTCAGCGGCGCCCTCAGTTTTTTCTAACGGAATAGATTGTTTCTCAGAATTTTCAATTGAAGCTGCTAGCGTATCTTTTGGTGAGGGCGTAGGCCTGGGCAAAATTCCAATAATTGTGCCGACAGAATTTACGCGGGTATTTGTCTCTTCCTGGGCAGCTACTTTTGGCAATTCGGGTTCTGCGGCCGTGCCTGTGTCATTGGAGGCGATAAAGCTGCCGGCAAATTTTATCTTAAACGAAGCCGGATCGTCATTCGGCGTTCTTCCCTGAATGCGGAGCAGAAGTTTTTCGGTTTTCCTTAGATAGATCAGCCTTCCGGTTTCATTCTCCGACAAATCGGAATATACGACGACCTTAGTCAATGAACGCAAACCCGCCGGCAAAAAGAAGTCTATATCGCCTGTAAAATTCCGTGTAACAATATTGACGAAAAGATCTCCCTGCGACGCTTCGACCGCGTAGAAATAGCTGGTTAATCGGGAATCACCGATGTCGCGTGCCTTTATTGTCCCGATTATTTCGTTACTGGAAACCGGTGTCGGAAAATTCTGGCTTGTCGATTGTGCATGCGTAAAAGCCGTGGCAAAAACCATGCAGCAGAAAATAATGGTTAATTTTGGATATCCGGATTTCATAATTCCTATCCGTGATCTTTTAGTTTCTAATCTAATTCTTTACGAAGATGTACAAGTCGGGAGGTTTCTGCGTAACCAAGGCTCGTATGGGCGGCCAGGCTCATATCATTGCCGATCTCGGCGTCAGAGGCCATCTCGGTACATCCTTTTTGCTTTGCCCAGATCTCCGCCATGCTGACCAGCTGTGTTCCGATGCCGTTCCTTCGATAGTCGTGGTCCACAAACCAACCCTCAAGATACCCGACATGGTCCGTTTCGCAATCCTCAACAAACGGCCGGATGCTTACTTCCAAAAAACCTGCGAGCCTTCCGCTGCCAATATCCGCAACAAGTACGAGCTGGGAGTCGGTATGCTCTATAATATCCCACATCTCGCTTTGGTGGTCATCATCGCCGGTCGCGTCCCAAAGCAGTTTTCGCAATCGAAACCACTCATTAAGATCACTCTCCTGCATCGGACGCACGACAAATTGTAGTTCAGCCATTAAAGAGTGATTCTAGCAGTGTTTAGTAAAACTGAACAACGAAACTCGAAGAAAAGGCCGGACAAATCAGCCCGGCCATTTGTAACATCTGAACGAAAGGCTATTCGGCGCCTGCTGCTTTTGCCGCCTGCGATTTATCCTGAAGAACCTCAATCGCCTTCTTTAACTGTATATCTTCTATGACGACGGGCTTTGGCTCATCGATTTTCTGCCCTTGGCCCGGAGAAGGCGAAGGCTGTGGATTCTGATTTCGTTCATCCTGTTGGTCGATCAACTCTTCGACCTCGATAGGTTCAGGAGTGTCCGGCCGCTTCACTTCGACTGACGGCTTGACGCCCATCGTCGCACGGTCATCACCGAGAAACGGGACATTTGAAGCTGACGCCCACTTTGCTGTCGTTAAAAGTAATCCATCGCCCCCGCGCAATGTAAACAATTGCTGCTCGGTACCTGAACCAAAGCTTCGTTCGCCGACGACCTCGCCCCGCTTACGGTCGAGTATCGCGGAAGCAACGACCTCGGCTGCTCCGGCCGTACCCAGATCGATCAAAACGGCCAACTTTCCGTCATATGCGGCCTTTGCCGGATCAGCTGTAAATGTTTTCGTAACTTTACTGTCACGGCCGATCACTTTTGCAAGCTCGCCGTCCCTGATAAAGAGGTTTGCAGCGGCGACTGCTTCATTAAGGCTGCCCGTAGCGACCCCGCGAAGATCAAGGACTATTTTTTGGACACCTTGCTTTGTAAGGCTCTGAATTTGCGTGCGAATATTGTTCGACTCGCCGTCTTCAAGGCCGTAAACTTTGATCACGCCGGTTTTGCCTGCTTCGATTCGCGATTCGACCGGCGGCACCTTGTATGCTTCGCGTGTAATTTTTAGAGTCTGCGGCTTCGCTCCGGCACGGAGCACGCGAAAGGTAACGACGCTTCCCGAATCACCGTTAATCATCTGCCGTGCATCGTAAAGAGATATATCGCGTGTAGCTTTGTTTTCTATATACTCAACCACGTCTCCGGCTTTTAATCCTGCCTTGTCCGCCGTCGAGCCTTTGACCACAGATACTACATAGAGATAAAGAGAAACCTGCGAAAACTCGGCTCCAATTCCGACTTTTTTTGAATTTTTATTTGCGTTAAAATCGGCAACCTGTTCCGCCGTAAGATAGGATGAATAAGGGTCAAGGCCGCCGACAAGGCCGCGGAGAGCGCCGAATCGCACTTTTTCGAGATTTGGCTCATCTACATAGTCGTTTTGAATGTGCTGGAGCACCGATTCGAAAATACGGATTTGCGCACCTGCGTCATTGATCGGTTGCTGCGCCCGCGTCCAGGGGCTTAACATTCCGCCGACTACTGCGTATAAAGCAATCGCAACCGATACCATCAAAATCGAAATCTTTCCGCGAAATGACATATTTTACCTCTTATGATAATTACTAACTTACGTTTACGTATTTATGAACGCAAAGGTTTAACATCAACCGGCGATTCACAATTATCCGATATCCACACTATTCGTGCAAGAAAAAGAAACACACAATCCGGGTGAATTTGCAGAGATCGAAGCTTTGCCTTCGAAAGGCCGGATCGTATCGATCGATCCCGGAACAAAACGCGTGGGTGTCGCTGTCTGCGACGAGCTGCAAATTATTGCCCGGCCGGTGCGAATGATCGCACGTTCCGGCTGGAAAAAATTGCTTGTCCAAATAAAAGCCATTCTAACGGAATTTGATGCCGTCGCTTTCGTGATTGGTTTGCCGTATAACTTTGACGGAACCGAAAGTGAAATGTCAGCCGAAGCACGCCGTCTTGCACGAAACTTTTCGCTGTCGCTCGATATTCCGGTGTTTTTGCAAGACGAACGCGCGACCAGCTACGAAGCAAAAAGCCGGCTTTGGGAACAGGGCGCGGACTTGAAAGAAACAAGCTCGCGCGTAGACAGCGAGGCTGCTTCAATCATTCTCAGCGATTTTCTTGATATTTTGAAGAATCGTCGGCGAACGTGTCAGAACCAGAACCAGAAGCGGTAGCGACCGGATTCGTCGCTCGCGATTTGAGTTAGCTATTCTTGTCAATTAGCCCAGTCGCTACAGCTCCCGGTTCTAACACAGGGACATCATTTTGGCGTCATCACTAATATTTCTTTCGACGCCTTTTCGACCGCTGTTTTTGAAAACGGGAAGATCTGAGGAGCTCCTGTTCGCCAGGCATCGAACTGGTCTTTGTAATGCAGCGATTTCGGGTCGCCCGATTGTCCTAAAGGAATAACATGGCGCGTCACGTCCCAATTTCCAGGACTCGCAATGAGCTGCATCGAAACACCTGAGCCGACGTTCGGCGTTTGCCCGCTGCCGTCAATGCCGACGTTCGGCGTGGCAAACTGCGCTCCGATCCAAGTCGCGGCGGCGAGCGGATGCGGAAAACGCGATTTGAAAAGATTTCCCCAAACCCATTTCGTCTCGTCCATGCCCAGCCGTTTCGGGTCAGCCAGCGATTTTCGCGTATCAGCGTCGCAAGCCTTAAAAAACGCAGAATAATCCGAAAACTCTTTGGGCAGCCATCGAGCGGATTTCTGCTCAACAGCCCGCCAGAGAATATATTCCCGAATTGCCCCGACCGGAAAGGGTTTATTTTCGCCGGTGATCCTGTTCGCCAGACAATTGCGAATCTCATTTGCCAAAACCGCGCCTTTTGAATCCGCGGTCATTCGCCCGTCCCAACCGCGTAAAACCACCAGAGTTTCCGGCGAAGCGGCTTCGAGTTTGACGATTTCGCGCGATAAGTTGGAAATTGGGATATTAAATGAATCGTGCTGCACGTCGCGCACGTCGTTCATCGACACTTTTGACTTGGCTTTTAGCAGATCGTAAATTCGCCGAGCCCGCCAGGGCGGAGCGGCGCCGCGCGACATCGCTCCGAAATATTTGTAATTCGTGCCGATTATTCGCTGGTTTGCCGTTACGATAAAGCCTTCCGCAGGGTTATAAAGATTCGGCAGGTCTTCAAACGGAACATAGCCCGTCCATTCGCCGTCATTGGTCGCCCCATCGTAGGGCAATGCGCCTTCGCCGGTTTTTCGCAATGGAATTCGTCCGGCGGCATACCAGCCAATATTTCCTTTTACATCGGCATAGACAAAGTTTTGCGTCGCGCCGCCGTAAGTTTTTAAAGCATTTTTGAATCCGCTCCAATCTTTTGCCCTATTTAAGTCAAAAAACGCACCAAATTCCCCGTTTTTAGGGTCACGCGCCGTCCATTTCAGGGCAAATTTTTTCCCCGTTTCTTCGAGGAAAATAACGCCGTTTCTGGTTTCCTCAATTTCGAGCGAAACCGTTTCTGTTTCGGGTTTTAGCGGATTTGCACGGACTTTTATTTCTTCCTTACGGATAACGGGGATTTCCCAGCCGTTCGGCGTTTTATATTTTCCTTCGGCGTTAAAAGTTTCGTGATATAAATCCTGTACGTCCGGCCCGACGTTGGTCGCGCCCCACGCGATTGATTCGTTATGCCCCAGAACGATGCCCGGAACGCCAGGAAAAGTAACGCCCGAAACGCGCATCGTGGGCGTTGAGAGGTGAGATAGATACCAAATACCGGGAGCGCTCGCCCGTAGATGCGGGTCGTTCGCCAAAATCGGTTTGCCGTCAACTGTGCGTTTGCCGGAAATCACCCAATTATTGCTAGCGGCTAACTCTTCGGCGTAAAATCCGATTCGTTCCAATGAAGATTTTCTGATCTGCTCTTCGGCATATGCACGCTCCATGAATGTCGCGATTTCGCCGTGGGGGAATCCGTACTCTACCGCTCGCGGTTCTGACCCCGAGTTTCCGCGTCTCAGCGTCTCTGTGGTTAATCTTTCTGTGTCCTTTCCGAACAATAATACATCGTAAGGCGTAACCCAATTATACAAATCCGCCACTTTCTCTTTTGGCGAATTGACAAGTGAAGCGCGAATCAATTCAAGTTGCCAAGTCGTCGAAAGTGCGTCCGCCAAAATTTTGCCGATGACAATCGTATCGGTCGTCCGCCACTCGCGCGGGGTGTATTGCAAAATCTTAAACTCGATTGGCAAAGTATCGTTTTTCAAAGTCGAGATATATGCATTTACGCCGCGAGCATAATTCTCGAGTGCGGCTTTCAGTTCAGGCGAAAGGTACGGCAAACTTTCTTCGGCAATCTTTGAAAAACCGAATTTGCGCCAGCGTTTATCTTCATCCAGAACCGTTTTGCCGAAAAGCTCCGCCGTTTCGCCGCGAGCCACGCGTCTGTATAAATCCATCTGCCACAAACGGTCGCTTGCGGTAACGTAACCTTGCGCAAAATACAGATCGGCATCGTTTTTTGCATTTATATACGGAATCGATCTGGCATCCCGGCGAACGGTTGTGCTCTCTTTCAAGCCATCCACGCTTATTGTCTGCGACGTAGTTTGACCATCGAAATTGCTGACACACAGCGGGACGAAAAGAAGCAAGATAAATAAAGTTTTCTTCATATTATTTATTTCGGTCATGATGAACATTTATATATTTTACGATCGTTTTACAGAGAAAAAATTCGTAACGGTGTTGCGGATGATTCCTTTTAATTACTTCTTTTTCTTGTTCTCTTTTTCTTCTTATTCGATGGTTCATTTTTTTTCCGCACCAACCATTTGATGGCGAAACTGGGAATAAGAACGCTCAAAACTTAAGTTAATTTGGCAAATCGCAGATTAATACGATAAGCTTTCAGAGTTTTCTAATCAAATAAGACGGGAATAAATATTCATGAAACTTTTTAAATATGGAATTGGCATGTTCTTTGCCGCTGTGTTTATTACGGCTTGTTCGGGGAATACCAACACGAATTCTGTCGTGATCAATAACACCACCAATACGCCGGTGAGCGCTCGGCCGACTGCGACGATAGATGAGCTTGCGTCAGGACGTAAAGTATATGAGATAAATTGCGCAATTTGCCATAAAGATAACGGCTCTGGCGGAACGGTCGAGGTCGAAGGTAAAAAGTTGGATCCCGACGACCTGACAAGCGATAAAATCAAAAAATTTTCCGACGAAAAGATCATCAGATACATTCTGAATGGAGTGGTGGACGAAGGCATGCCCGCGTTCAAGGATAAATTGTCTGAAGCCGAAATACGTGACGTTGTCAGATATATTAGAACTCAATTTCACAAAATGTAATACAGGCTTTTTTTACGTTTGGCTTTGCAATTCCAAAATTCCCAAACTAAAATCAGACGGTACGCACCCGTAGCTCAGCTGGATAGAGTATCTGACTTCGAATCAGAGGGTCGCAAGTTCGAATCTTGCCGGGTGTACTAATCTTTTCAACAACTTACTAGCCTATCGCGGACAGTGCATTAGAGATGTCCACCCAAATGTCCACCAATTAGGCTGTAAAACACGACTTATGAAACCCACAAGCCCCGGCCTTTCCATTTTTTTTGCGCATTCCTTATGTTTTGCTAGCCTACTGTTATCGTAGCAGTAGTTCGGGTATATTTTGACCCTCACAGCAGAAGACCAAAAAAATATGTTCTTGCCGCCTGCACTTTGCGTCTAATGGCTTCGGCTGTATTTTCTCAACCATATATGAAAAGCTACTACCACTTATTATTTTGTTGTTTGAACTCTCCGTATTCGCACAGCAGCCGGACCGCTGGAAAGGCCTTGTGCTAGATGAAAGCCCGCCACAACAAGTGCTAGATTTACTGGGAATGCCCAAAACGGATAAGCTCGATTTGTTGGCAATCATTCAATATAAGTGGATGACAAAAGACATCCGAAAAAAAACTTGGCGGGTTTTTCATTATGAAAACGTCGAGGGATTCAAAGACGTAAAACTTGGCTTTGATAAAAACTCGAAGCTTGTCTTTATTAGCTTAGAACCAAAGAAAATTAGTGCGCAGGCGTTTATATCATCTTATGATGATCTTGAATTTCGTTTTGCGAACGAAGTAATGAGTCCTGGGGATTTCAAGAATTCCCGCGACAATACCGACAAGCCGCGTCGGATGGATGCCGTTTATGTGTTGGTAAGCCTAACGGACAAAGCGTTTGTTTTTGGCGGCGTGGGAAATGCAGTCGGAAGTGTGATGAGCGAAATGTTCGGCGGGATGAATCGGCAATCCGGGCGATCAACTCCTGGTGATATGTACGTAATTTAATTAGTAAGCCGAACTTTAGAGAATAAAGACGGCTCAGATCTTTTGAAATGATTAAGAAAACTTTACTACCACTATTATTCTGCTGTTTTCGTTTTCAGTATGTGCTCAAAACGACCTGCCGGAAATTGGAACACTTGCCGATATTGAAGGCAAAACAAAATACTATCTCTCCGTTGACGCCGCAGAACGCAAATGGATGTTGAAAGAGATAAATAAATACCCACAACTGGTCTTGGTCAACGATCCGAAAGAAGCTGAATTCGTGATGGAATACCGAACAACTTCCCGCGAAAAGGCAACGTCTCTGTTGCCTTCCGATCAAGGGCAGTTGGACATTTATTTTTATCGCGACCATAAAAAGATCGTTGCATGGTCTGGGGGCGGTTATGGCGGTTGGAAAGGCGCACCATATATCACTTTCACCCGTAAATTTTAAGGGAATTTTATCCAAAGAAATAAACTATGTTACCCTAACCTTGTTTACATTAACGTCCGTGTTTTGGGCCGCAAGGATCGAAGCGATCAGTAATCC
>JACDAY010000212.1 GCA_013695195.1 Blastocatellia bacterium
GATCGAGCGCCAGCCACACCAGATCATGAGTTGCCGGCGAATCGAGCTGTTTGCTTAAAAGACCGGTAATTTCCGAAACAGTATTCTGCCCGTTGCATTTTTGCCAAACCAGCCCAGCGGTTTCGTTTAAGCAAAAAGCCCGGTTTTCTCTCAGATCATAAATCAAGACTTCACCATCGAGTTCCTGTACAACAATATCCTCATTGCGGCTGACAGGTTTCGCATTGTTTTTCATTTTGTTCCCCCTTTAGAAATAACGCTAACACTTTGTAGCAGAATCAATTAAAAATTCTTACATATCGCAAAACAAAAATCAAATCGTTTTACAACGAAACTTGCGGCCGTTTTTTTCGTAGTAGTTTTTGGAAACGCAACGTGTTTGTAAATTTTATGCATCATATATCCTGCAACAAGTCTTTCGTTAAATTTTATGCATCATATATCCTGCAACAAGTCTTTCGTTTCGTAAGGAAATAATAATATGACCAGCAAATCGGTTTACCAATTATCGGCAAGACAGATACTTCTACTGGCTTTTGCCACCGCGCTTGTTGCGGTGGGTACTACTGCCTTGCTTTATACGCTTAACAACATCTGGCAGAACAAAGACCGATCGGCTGTAACGTTCGCCGAGGGGGAGGCACCGCAAGGCGTCTCCGATCCTTCGGCTGTGTCGGACGAACAGAACAGCATTGAGGTTTACCGGTCGATCTCACCCGGCGTTGCGTTTATTAATACGACATCATACAGGCAGGACAGCTGGGGATCGGTCCAGGAAGGAAAAGGCAACGGCTCGGGGTCCGTTATCGATTCGAACGGGCATATTCTCACCAACTATCATGTGGTCGAAGGCTCTCAGAATAAACTCACCGTTAGTTTCGGCGGCGACAAGACTTATCCGGCTGAATTCATTGGCGGCGACCCCGACACGGATCTGGCGGTCATTAAAATCCAGCCTCCGGCAGGTGGTTTAACGGTTGTTCCGCTCGGTGATTCGGACAGGCTTTCGGTTGGGCAAAAGGTTTTGGCCATCGGTAATCCGTTCGGGCTCGACAGAACGCTGACTACAGGAGTGATCTCAGGGCTGCAGCGGCCGATCCGGGCCCGGAACGACCGTCCCATAGATGCAGCGATCCAAACGGACGCCTCGATCAACCCCGGAAACTCAGGCGGCCCATTGCTGGATAAATTCGGAAGAATGATCGGCATAAATTCGCAGATATTATCGCCGGCGGGCGGATCGGTCGGAGTTGGATTCGCGGTTCCGGTAAACACAGCAAAACGGGTGATTCCGCAGCTTTTACAATTCGGATCAGTACGGCGGCCTAAAATGGGCATCGACGGCGTCGGTATTGAAAAGCTTGTGCAGCGCGGCATCGACCTGCCGATAGGGAAAGGCCTGCTTCTTTATACGGTTTCCAGCGGCGGCCCCGCTTATGCTGCCGGTTTACGCGGCATTTCGCGCGGTGCAGACGGAGACCTTGTGTTAGGTGACGTGATAACATCTATTGACGGCACCGCAATCGGCGATCTCGATGACCTTTATCGATATCTTGACAAAAAACAGATCGGAGACACCGTTCAGGTACAGGTATTCAGAGACGGCAGGAATCTGAATATGCCGGTACGTCTAAGCGGAGGCTCGACCCAGCCGAGACAACCAACGAGACGGCTGCAATAGCACGGCAACCCGAGCAGCAAGTTAACGCTTGCTGCTTTTTTATTTATGCCCGAATTGAACGATTTTTATAATAAAGGCTTCGGCTGGATATGCCGGCAATGCGAACGCGAGCTCGAGCCCGCAGCGGAAAAGCCGCGGAAACATTCACGCCTGCTCCGCGAAGGGGAAGCCGAAAGCAAACAACCGGAACTCTCAAACCTCGCGCTCGCCAAATGGGCTGATCCGGCCCATCGAATCCTAGTTTGTCCGAGGTGCGGAATCTCGGAACTCGCCGATAAATCGTAATCCTCTTGTCGCGTAGCGTCTACTGAATTTATCACGTAAATGACATCGGTCATTTTCGTATCGCATTTCCTTCTTAGGAATGCTAAATTTTAATCAATGTTGGAAAATGAAATAGAAGTGGCAGTCGCTCTTGCTCGAAAAGCCGGCGATGCAATCAGGACGTACTATGCACTTGAGATTATTGCCGAAGAGAAGCTCGGAATCGATAATTTCGCGGAGCCGGTAACGATTGCCGACAGGACGGCCAGCACCATAATCGTCGAAGGAATTGCCGAACGATTTACGGGCGATGCGATTCTCTCCGAAGAAGAAGCCGACGCCATTGATACTCGCCTGTTAGCGGACCGCGTTTGGATAATCGATCCAATTGACGGAACGTCTGGTTTTATAAAAAAAGACGGTGATTTCGCTGTACAGATCGGCCTCGTGGAGAACGGCGTGCCGATACTCGGAGTTGTCTTACTGCCGGCCAGAAATGCTTTGTATTACGCCTCAAAAGGAAACGGTGCTTTTCTCGTGGAAAACGGCGGCCCGCCCGTTCGGCTGCGTGTTACGGAGGAAACCGATTTCAGCAAAATGAATCTCGCGGTTTCCCGAAACCATCGCAGCCCGAAGATGTCGCGGATCGTCAAGGATTTTGGATTTCGGCGGGAAATACAACGCGGCTCGGTCGGCGTAAAGGTCGGCTTGATCGCGGAAA
>JACDAY010000216.1 GCA_013695195.1 Blastocatellia bacterium
CAAAAGAGTTTATCCATATTAATCAGGGTTCGTACGATGTCTTTGCCCTGGCTTTCGCGGACGCCGGAAATGACGATTTGTTTAAAAAGCTGGGCGTCGAACAGTCCGAACTCGATCAATTGTTGAAAACCATCGGCGAAACCGAGGGTGATCTCATTATCATGATCGGCGGTGATCTGTCGCCGCAAGCTCAGGCTCTTATCGCAAATGCGGCTTCAAATTTTGGTTCCGAAATACGCCGCGTAATGCTGCAGCCGCTGCCGGCGTATAACAATTCGGTCGGAGCAAACGACATGGCCGTTAGCAAAAGACCGCTTGAAAAGGTTTTGAAAAATTCTAAGGCCTTGCTTATAGGCGGAAGTCTTCAGGATGCAAGTTTGCTGCAAGATAAAGACTTTGTTGTCGTGCAGGAACTGTTTGAGACCGAAACAACCGCCTTCGCCGATGTAGTTTTGCCGGCGGCTTCGTTCGCGGAAATTGACGGAACTTACACGAATAACACCGGCTTCGTGCAGCGTGTGCGAAAAGCGATCGACCCTGTCTATCAATCAAAGCCCGACTGGACGATAACTGCCTTGATCGCCCGCGCGATGGGCGTCGATTTCGGCTACGACTTTTCGGCATCGGCGGTATTTAGGGCAATTGCCGACAGCGTTCCCGCCTACGCAGGACTGCGGTATCCGGCGCTTAAGGACGAATCGAATCCGGCGCAGGTAAAACACGCGGTTTCCGCGAAAAAAGATCTGTCCGCAACGATTGATTTGCTCAGGCAGCGTGTCGAAGATTTGAGCGATTCGGGCAAAAAGACCATGGTTACGCCAAAGGTCGGACACAAACTGCATCGGTTAACTACGATGACGAGCAAAACGGCGCAATTTCATCTTCTCGCGCACGGCAACCCGAAGCCCGATAATCTGCTGCTCGCGCCTCTTGCGCAATTTGAATTGGACGGAACTCCAAAAACGAACGAAAGAGCGGAAGCGGCAACGGTCGGTGCGGGAGACAGAGAATAGTAAGTGCGACAGACTGTTAGTCTGTCGCAACAGGCTAACAGCCTGTTGTACATTTGTGATGTGATGAGAACGAGGAATACCAGAAGACATAATTTGGAAAAGTTCAAACGGCGTTGCAAAATCTATATTCGCGACAGCTTTTTCGACTTCAAAAGGTTGACGAACGAACCAAAATTTATCGGAAAGATGGCTCGAAGTCGTAAACCTTGTTCGTGCTTTATGTGCGGAAATCCACGAAAGTATTTTAATGAAAAAACGATAAGAGAACGTCGTCAGGAACAGGCAATTTGAGAAGCTTTTATGGAATCTGTTATTAAAACTGCCTTCCCTTTTGTAGTTTTCAGTGTCGCGATCCTGCTTGCGTTTCAGGGCGTGCTGATGATCGTCGCCTATACGGTGCTTGCTGAGCGCAAGGTTCTCGGATGGATCCAGGGACGCATCGGGCCGAATCGTGTCGGGCCGTGGGGAGTTTTGCAGCCGTTCGCCGATCTTCTGAAGTTCATTTTTAAAGAAGATCTGGTTCCCGATAAATCGACTAAGTTTGTCTATTTTTTGGCCCCGCTTGTTGCATTGACGTGTGCTTTATTGCCGATTGTCGTTTATCCTTTCGGCCCGGCAATCACGACGATTGATTGGAGCTTTCTTCCATACGGATTGGGCGACGGGATCACGCGATTACCCATGACGATAGCGCAGATTGATGTAGGCGTGCTTTTTGTCTTGGGAATTACTTCGGTCGGCGTTTACGGTATTGCTCTTGCCGGCTGGTCATCAAACAGCAAATACAGCCTGATGGGCGGATTGCGTTCGTCGGCGCAGATGATTTCATACGAGCTTGCCATGGGCGCGTCGGTGATCGGCGTGGTGATGCTGGCGGGAACGCTTGATCTGAACGGGATCATTTACGCGCAAACGCAGTCCTGGTTCAGATGGTTTATTATCCCGCAGTTTATTGGTTTTGTCGTGTTTTTGATCGCTGCGTTTGCCGAAACAAACCGTGTCCCGTTCGATCTTCCCGAGGCTGAAACAGAGCTAGTCGCCGGTTTTCATACCGAATACAGCGCCCTGAAATTCGCACTGTTCTTCATGGCCGAATACGTGAATATGTTCACGGTTTCGGTTATGGCCGTGGTGCTTTTTCTCGGCGGCTGGTATATTCCGGGTTTAGGGCTGTTGGGAAATTGGATTGCGGCAAATTTTGATATTACATGGTTTGTAGTCGGTTCAATCGGTTATGCGCTTGTCAGCCATGTAGGCTTTTTGTTGAAGATCTTTGCATTTTTATTTTTTTACATCTGGGTTCGTGGAACGCTTCCGCGTTTCCGATTTGACCAGTTGATGAATTTCGGCTGGAAGTTTTTGCTCCCGCTGGCGTTGGCAAATGTGATCGTAACGATTTTGATCGTTTATTTTTTGAATATTTAAGCTATGAGTTCACGTTTCAGCGTGCCTCTTTCGGGCTATCGAAGAGCAAACTGAAGTTTGAACTCAGAACACCGATATGGCATCTACCATCCTATTTTTCTTATTTGCCGGATTCGCGATCGCCTGTGCGGTCTCGATGGTCTATCAGAAAAATCCGCTTTATAGCGCCATTTCGCTTGTTGGTGTTTTTATATCATTGTCCTGCATTTATATAATGCTGGCCGCACCGTTTATCGCCGCCGTGCAGATTTTGATCTATGCCGGCGCGATAATGGTTTTGGTCGTCTTTGTCATCATGCTTCTAAATTTGGACGAAGACGCGCCGCTTAACCGGCTTCGATATTTGTACGCTGTCGGCGGCGGCCTGGGCCTGATATTGCTTGCCCAAACTTTTTTCATTTTCTACGCCGTAATGAAGGCTCCGAAGCAGGTCGTAGATCAGACCGAAACAGTCGGCAGAACAATAAGCATCGGTTCTGGAATGTATACGGAATATCTTTTGCCGGTTGAAATTGTAGGCGTTCTGCTGCTTATGGCCATCATCGGCGGGGTTATTTTAGTACGAAGGCTTGAACCGGCACAACTCGAACTGGTCGTTGATAATGAACTAGAAGCACGAAACGAAGGGGACGAGAAAGACGATTATCGAATTGTATTTTGAGACTTAGAAGACGGAAAGTAGTTAGAAAATTTTTTCTACCGATTACTCACTTCTAACTACTGACTACTAAAAGATGGAACCAAGCTTAGAAATTTACCTTGCCCTTTCCGGCATTTTGTTTACGATTGGTGCAGTCGGCGTTATCTTCAAGCGCAACGCGCT
>JACDAY010000249.1 GCA_013695195.1 Blastocatellia bacterium
TCGAGAAAAATGTGTTCCTGATTATGCGGTTCAGAAGTGGCTCGCAATACGATGAGATTCACAAGGCAATCGTCGACGGTCTTGCCCCGCATGGAAAGGATCAACGTATGCCGCGAATGCCCACCGACATTGTAGGCAAGCTATACAAAGAGTTTGATACCTATGACATCACGAAATCGATTAACGCCGCGGTCACGCTGGGTAAGAGATCTCGGCGTATAATAAATGCGTAACAAACCAATGGTCCGCCTGCCGTCGGTAAGATGACGGTCGGTTATGAGCTGGCGAAACTTACGGGTTTCAGACTTTTCCATAACCACATGACCATTGAGTTGGTCTTGAATTTCTTTAATTTCGAGCAGCTTCAGTTTCACACGTTGGTCTCTGAGTTTCGCAGGCGGGTTTTTGAAGAAGTTGCCGCGAGCCATTTGCCCGGACTGATTTTTACTTTTGTTTGGGCGTTAGACCTCGAAACGGAAAGAGCGTATATCGAGCGGAGCTGCGACATCTTCCGAGAGAAAGGCGCGGAGATATTTTTCGTGGAGTTGGAAGCCGAGCTGTCGGAAAGACTGAACCGAAATGAGTCTGAATTCCGACTGTCACAAAAGCCATCCAAACAGAATGTGGAAAATTCCAGGAAGCGATTGTTGGAGGACGACGAAAAATACAAGCTGAACACAGACAGCGACTTCTTTTACAAGGACAATTATCTCAAAATCAATAACACGAACCTGCCTGCCGATGAGACTGCCGGAATGATTGTTGATAGATTTGGATTTCCCGGCAGCTTAACTTTAATAGAATTCACTACGGATTTTGAAGCAGAGTTCCACGAGATGGTTGAAGAATTTAGAGCTGCGGGAGATTTGCGGTATGAACCCGCGCCTGAAGACTTTCCCGCCTATCTTGAACTTTTATTGAATGCCACGCGCGGCTTGAATCTGCGTCCCGGAATTGTGCCGCAGAACACCTTCTGGCTTGTTCGTAATGGCCGAATTCTCGGCCGCAGTAAACTTCGTCATTGGCTGACTCCTGAGTTGGAGCACGAAGGAGGCCACATCGGATACGATATTCGCCCTTCTGAAAGACGCAAAGGATACGGCACGATGATTCTGAAATTGACGCTGGAGAAAGCCAGGGATTTAAGGTTACGCCGAATGCTTTTGACTTGCGATTCGGAAAACATCGGTTCGGCAAGAATAATTGAAAAGAACGGCGGCAAACTTAGCGGAGATGCTGTTTCAAATAGATCGGGAAAGCTTATTTCTCAATATTGGATTGAAATATGACCGAGTAATAAAACCCGTCTCAAAATTTAAGTCGGCACATTATGCGGGTGCAGAGCAGCCCTTCCGGACTGGCAAAGCATATATAGAGGCTTTTAGAAACCAACTTGAGTCTCAAGCTGGTTTCATGAATTCAATAAAAAGGTACAGATTGGGAAGGGCGGCTTTGCCCTCGCTCTTTACGAAAAGCGCGTGCGGTTTATTCACCAAAATCAACTTTATCGTAAATATCATCCATCGAAAGCGAGCATTCAATAGAGCTTAAATCTACCAAGGCGTCGTCGCCGATAAAATCGCTTAAAATCCAGCTTCCGTCGTCGCGTTTAGTGTGGCGGGCAACCCGCTTTTTGTCCTGCCAGACTAAAATATATTCCTTTAACGATTCAATCTTGCGGTAATGATCGAATTTCACGTTCATGTCATATTCCGCTGTCGATGGCGAGAGAACCTCGACGATCACGTCGGGATTAAGCAGGGTGTCTAGATAAGAATCTTCGAGAAGCCGCGGTTTTCCGCAAACGACGATCACATCGGGGTAAGTATAAAGCCCCGTGGTCGGAATATAAACACGCAAGTCGGATTGGTACGACTGACAAGGACGTTTTTTCAACTGCCCGCCCAAACTAATATTTATATTAGACGTAATCCTCACATGTTGTAGGGATGCGCCCGCCATATCGAAAATTTCACCGTTAAAATATTCGTGCTTTTCGGGCGAGGCGCGTTCGAATTCGAGATATTCCTCCGGAGTAATAAAATGTTTTCGTATCACGGTCTCATAACTCCATCAATTTACAATATACCTCAGCGCAATTCAATAGTTTGCTTATATTGCGGAACAACAACGTTCCAACCGAATCTTTCGCGAATATGTCCCGCCATCGCTTCCGCAGCATCGGGTTCGCCGTGCGTGGTGAAAACGGTTTTCGGCGTGCTTTGCAAACCTTCCAGCCACCGGATCACGGCCTTCCAATCGGCGTGCGCCGAAAAGCCTTCCACCTTTTCCACATGACACCTGACCGGAATCCAATTTTTCATAATTTTGACTTCACGCTCTCCATCCTGGATTCTCCGCCCGGTTGTCCCGGCCGCCTGATAACCGACAAAAATGATCGTCGCATTCTCGTTCGGCAAAACGCGCATCGCATGATGAAGAACACGTCCGCCGGTCAACATACCCGACGCGGATATGATGATCCGGGCGCCCTTCATATCGTTCAACCGCTTCGACTCATCCCTCGATGAGGTCGTCATCATCGACGAAG
>JACDAY010000252.1 GCA_013695195.1 Blastocatellia bacterium
AAAATCTCGGAAGTTGAAAATGACGACTCAAACTAACTAAGTGAGCATCGAGACAATCGCCCAAAACCTGCCCGCACTGTTTGCCGCACTGTTGGTGAGCATTCTTTTCATTCAGTCCGGCCTTGACAAGATTTTCGACCGCCGCGGCAATCTAGAATGGCTGACCGGACATTTTTCAAAGACCTTTCTCGCGCCGCTCGTCCCGATTCTGCTCGTGACGATCACCGTAATGGAACTCGCCGCCGGAGTTCTATGCGCGACGGGAATCGTGTATTTTCTCTTCACGTCCTCGGCCGTGCTGATTTTTGTCGCCTCGGTCATCGCCGCCTTCTCCATCACTTCGCTCTTCTTTGGCCAGCGCATAGCCAAAGACTACGCAGGGGCCGCAATACTCATCCCATACTTTATCCTCGTCGCCATTCTTATGTATCTCACCAGCCCCTTTTCAAAAGCCTCGTGAGTCAGGTCAGACTTTATTTTGTCGAAACATCCGCGCGACGCCGCGCGGTACGCCGACTACGACAATGCATTTCGCAGGAATGCGACGAGGCGATACATCTCTTTCATCGTTTTGACAAGATGTTTGGGAAATTCGGCACTGGTCAAAAATTTGTCGTCACGGAGTTCGATAAAAGCCATGAACTCTTTGAGTTTCAGATATTCAAGAGCTTTGTGTTCAGGATCGAAACCTTTCGGAGCGGATTTGAGACTTTCGCCGCGTAATTCACCAAACTGCTCGCGAAAGCTTTTCTTCCCGACGATCTTGAGAAATTCATCCGTATGATTTGCGATGGCGCTGCGAATTTTCAGAGTCTCCGGCCCATCGGGAATGTGCTTTCCGCCCGCTACAAAGCTCTGTCCCGGCTGAATATGGAAATAATAGCCTGGAGCCATAGATTTTCTCCCGCCCGGACTTATGTAAGCACCGAGATGAATTTTGTACGGGCTTTTGTCTTTTGAAAATCTGACGTCACGGTAAATTCGAAAAACGCATTCCTGCGGCAGAACGTTCGAGATTTGCGAATCGAATTTAGAAACTTCGCCGATCAAAAACGCCGTAAAATCCGTAAGATCGGCTTTCGCCTTTTCAAATTCTTTTTTGTTGGCCTGAAACCAGTCGCGGTTGTTGTTTTTTTCCAGTTTTTTTAGAAAAATCAGCGTTTCTTCAGATATCATAATCCCGCTTTTCGCAAGAGCACTCGAAACTTGTAATTCTTATTACCCACCTAATTTCGCCCGCTAAACAATTTCCTTCGTGGTTGTTGTTTTAAAAATAAACGCGACGACGATTCCCATAAGTACTGTACTGATCGAATCAAGTATTATCTGCTTGACGACAAGAGTTCCGGGCATCGGCTGAACAGAATAATAAACAAGATACAACGGAACGGCTACCAAAAGCGCAACAGCAACGCCGAATCGCACTCCCTGCGTCAGCCAGGGAACATTTGCCGAAATTCCCTGCCTGTATATCCACGCAAAGGCAAATCCCTTGATCAGATGCGACAGGAGCATAAACGGGAAATAATTCATTGCGTCCGCTTCGGTCCGCATAAGATTCGGCAGCAGAGCGTAATCGGCTTGAAGCAAAATGCCGTGCGCGACGAAGCTGAAAATTAACGAAACAAGAAATCCGGCAGCACCGGCGATCCAAAACTTTTTATCCACGTCGAGTCTCCTTTTGCAATATTAGATCCAAATCTACCATCGAACTATCTTTACGGTTCCGGTCAAATCAGGAATCTGCAACCTGTCAGCCGTACATTTCTTTAGCTTTCTTATTCATCTCGTCGGGCGAAACATCCGCAGTATGCGTGGCAAACGACCATTTATAGCCGAAAGGATCGACAAAATGTCCAGAACGGTCTCCATAGAACTGATCTTCGACCGGGCGTTCGATCTTCAAACCCTCCGCAACTGCTTTTTCAGTAAATTCGTCGACGTTCTCGACATAGATCATCAGGCTAACAGGCGTGCCTCCGACCGATTCTGCGCTTAAAGCTCCCATATCAGGGTGTTCGTCCGCCAACATAATTATGGCGTTCGCGATCTTTAGCTCGGCGTGGCCGATCTTTCCCGGCTCGCCTATCCTGAATATCTCCACGGCGCCGAACGCTTTTGTATAAAACTCGATGGCGGCTTCGGCATTCTTGTAAATTAAATACGGCGTAACGCCTTCATAACCCTCGGGTATGGCTTTTACATTATTTGACATAACGGATTCTCCTTTCTGTTTTTTGTGCCAAAAATCTACACGATTATTTCGATTAAAGCAACTGAAACGGGCAATCCGCAAAGCTGTACAGGAATTTGAGTTCGACTCTCAAGACAGGTAAAATATCGTAAAACTCCGAATTGTTTTACTGTTACAATCCTGCGCAGCCTAAGCGTATGAGCGATAAAAAAAATATATGATTCAAACTGCATTTGACCACGTGCAAATATTTCCGCAGCTGCCGCTTGCCGATTGGAAATCAACTAAAAACACGCTGCATCTTTACCTTCAAATTATCGGGAAGATCAGGCTCGAGATGCATCCGCGGATCAATCATTGGTGGCATGTTACGCTATATGTTTCCCCTCGTGGACTGACGACCCGGGCAGTTCCTTTCGGCTTTGGAAATTTTGAGATCGAATTCGATTTTAAAGCCCACAAACTCAAAATTACGGTCAGCAATGGTGAAATGCGGGAATTTAATTTGGAAGACGGACTGTGCGTCGCCGAATTTCACAGAAAAGTTTTCGAGAATCTTTCCTCGCTCGGAATAACCCCAAAAATAAAAGCCGTCCCTTACGAAGCTCCGTCAACCACGCCGTTCGCAGAAGATACGCAAAACAAATCTTACGATAAGGAATATATCGAAAGGTTTCACCGTATACTTGTCAGTGTAGACGATATTTTTGAAGAGTTTCGAGGCCGTTTCACCGGCAAAAGCACGCCCGTCCACGTTTTCTGGCACAGCTTCGATCTGGCCTTGACCCGCTTTTCCGGACGCCCGGGTAAGCCGCGCGAAGGCGCCGGAACGGTCGAACGCGAAGCCTATTCGCACGAAGTCATCAGCTTCGGCTTTTGGGCCGGAGATAACAACGTTCCCGCGCCCGCGTTTTATTCATACACCGCGCCAGAGCCTGCCGGTTTGACAGACGAACCTCTCAAACCGAAAGCTGCTAACTGGAACACCGATAAGGGAGCAATGGCAATTTTGTTGTACGACGATGTCCGGAAATCCGATTCGCCGCGGGAAACGATTTTAGATTTTCTCGAGAGTTCATATTTGGCGGGAGCGAAACGGGCCGGCTGGGACATTGAAAATTTTCGACTTAAGCCTTTTGATATAAAAAATGATCGATCTCAGAAGTGACACCGTAACAAAACCCACTCCGCAAATGCGCCAGGCAATGGCGAACGCTGAGGTCGGCGACGACGTGTATGGCGAGGACCCCACAGTCAACCTGCTGCAGGAACGCGCGGCTGAGCTTTTCGATAAAGAGGCCGCGTTATTTGTGCCGACCGGCTCAATGGGCAATCAGATCGCCGTCAAGCTGCATACAAAACCCGGCCAGGAAATCATAATCGAGGAACGCGGGCATATCTTTAATTTTGAAATGGGGACGCCTTCGGTTGTGTCCGGCGTGATGATCCGCCCGGTAAGAAGCATGGACGGTTCTGGAATGCTGACATGGGACGAGGTCGCTCCTGCACTTCATATAGATCAGCCGTATTACGCTTGTCCGACAGGCTTGATATGCCTCGAAAATACGCATAATTTCGCCGGCGGCAGCGTTATGTCCGCTGACCATTGCGCCGAAATTTGCGAAATTGCTCATAAGCTTGGATTGCCCGTTCATATGGACGGCGCCAGGATTTTTAATGCATCGGTCGCATTGAATACTTCTGTCGCAGAGCTCACGAAATATTGCGATTCTGTTCAGTTTTGTTTGTCGAAAGGCTTGGGCGCTCCGGCCGGCTCAATGCTTTTGGGCTCTAAGGATTTTATCGAAGAGGCGCGCGTTTGGCGAAAGCGTCTAGGCGGCGGAATGCGCCAGGTCGGGATACTTGCGGCGGCCGGACTGATCGCTCTGGAAGAATCGCCTAAGAATTTGCACATCGACCATGAAAACGCGAAGCGTTTGGCTCAAGGCGTCTCAAATATCCCCGGCATATCAATCGACCTTGAAAAAGTCGTTACCAATATCGTCATTTTCGACATTTCCGGCACGGGAATGGAAACAAACGCAATTTGTGCAAAACTGAAGGCGCAGGGTGTTTTAGCTATTGGCTTCGGAAAAACGATTCGCATGGTTACGCATTGCGATGTAACCGGCGCGGAAATCGATAAAACGGTCGAATTATTGAGCTTCTTAAAATGAACATTGAACAACTCCGCAAATTCTGCCTTTCCCTGCCGCACGCGACCGAAGACGTGAAATGGGGCAGCGACCTGTGCTTTTGTATAGGGGAAAAGATGTTCGCTGTGACGGGCCTCGAGATGTCCGAAAACAACTCAATTTCCTTCAAATGCACACCGGAAAAATTTGCCGAACTTATTGAAAAAGACGGCATTCTTCCCGCCGCGTATGTTGCGCGTTATTATTGGGTCGCCCTGCAGAACCCGGACGCTATTGCTGAAAGAGAGTTGAAGGAATTAATCTCGAAGTCATATCAAATGGTTTTCGAAAAACTTCCAACAAAAGTGCGTAAAAGCCTGGCAAAATAATGATAATCGCCATTGACGGGCCTTCGGGCGCGGGAAAATCCACGCTCGGAAAGATGCTTGCAAAGAAATTAAACCTGCTTTATATAGACACGGGTGCGATGTACCGCGCCGTAGCGTTGGCTGTTTTGCTGAGGGGCACGGGTTTTGACGATGAGGAAGAAGTAGTCCGGTTTGCCGAATCGTCTGAGATTGAACTCGTCGGCGAGCCGGACGCACTAAGAATTCTTTTAAACGGCAGGGACGTTTCCGCCGAGATACGCACGATGGAGATTGCACAGGCCGCGTCTATCGTCTCAACATTCTCCGAGGTTCGTAAAATAATGGTCGAACACCAGCGAACTCTAGGGGAAAAGGATTCAAATGGCTGCGTTCTCGAAGGCCGCGATATAGGCAGCGTGGTCTTCCCTAATGCTGATCTGAAGTTTTTCCTGACGGCAAAACCGGAGGCACGTGCGCAGCGACGGTTTACGGAGGATAGCCGCGTCAGCAGCTATGAGCAAACACTCGCCGAAATAAACGAGCGGGACGAGCGCGATGTTTCCCGGGCTGATTCGCCGCTTACAATTGCGGAAAACTCGGTAGTTATCGACACTAGTGAGCTCGATCTGTCGGAAGTATTTGAACAAATGCTCGCAGCTGTGCGTGATAAGCAGGATGAGGTTCAATAAATTTTCTCTCAAAACCGAAGCCCATTGGTTGGTATTCATTTCGTTTGCGCCCGTGCTGCTGGGTCTTTTCATCGCATTTATTATAAGAATTGTTGACTATCTAACGATCAATCGCTAACATTATAGATTGCTTTGATATGCTCCCGTAGCTCAGTTGGATAGAGCGACGGCCTTCTAAGCCGTAGGTCGCACGTTCGAGCCGTGCCGGGGGTACTTTTGTGATTTTAGATTGCTGGATTTTGCGAGTGGATTTGAAGATCATTCTTTCATTCGCAAATCGGCAATCTAAAATCGAAAATTGTTTATGGCGGCTATAGTTCAGTTGGTTAGAACGCCTGATTGTGGTTCAGGAGGTCGTGGGTTCGAGCCCCACTAGCCGCCCCATCTTCCTTCTTACGCGTCTGTCGCAGAAAATTCTCTAACCGTTTTGCGGAAAACTTATATCCTGGAAATTTCATCTAAAGAAAATTCACGGGAAATTCTATTTTATTCGCAGTTTTGCTCCTGTATCGATTATGAAGGCCATTAAAGCTATTTCAATGTGGATATTATTGCTTTTACCCGTTGGTACGTGGGCGCAAAACGAGGAGACCTTCGTTCCTAACGAGCTTCTGGTCAAATTCAAAAACGTCGCTGAAGTTTCGACACGCGAACTGCATTTACGCAACGGCGCCGTTATTTTGGAAAAATTCGCAAACTCTGGATGGCAGAGGATCAAATTACCTGCAGGCTCGAGCGTAAGATCAGCGGCCTCCAAATACATGAAATCCGCTGATGTCGAATCCGTCCAGCCGAATTATTATTACCGCCTGCTTGTTACACCGAATGATACAAGTTTTGGAGATCTTTATGGAATGACAAAAATATCAGCGCCGCAGGCCTGGGAGTTGAATACCGGCAGTCCGGCGGTCGTCGTTGCAAATATCGATACCGGAGCCAGATACACTCACGAAGACCTCGCCGCGAATATGTGGACGAACGCCGGCGAGATCAACAATAACGGTATTGATGATGACGGGAACGGTTTTATCGACGATTTCTACGGCTATGACTTTTTCTTTAATGATCCTGATCCGTTGGATGAGAATGGTCACGGCACGCATACCTCGGGAACGATCGGAGCGGTAGGGAACAATGCTCTTGGCGTGGTCGGCGTAAACTGGAATGTCCGGATAATGACAATAAAGATCTTCAGCAACAGCGGCGGAACTACCTCCGCAATGCTCATAAATGCCTATAATTACGTACGTATGATGAAAAACCGCGGGGTAAATATTCGGGTTACGAATAATTCCTACGGCGGATGCGACGAAGCGTGCGGATACGATCAGGCAACGAAAGATGCTTTGGATGCGATGGGAAATGCCGGGATTTTAAATGTTTTTGCCGCTGGCAATAACAACCGAAATGTAGATAATGATCCCTTTTTTCCTGCAAGCTATACAAGCCCGTCGATCCTGTCGGTTGCCAACTCCACCCCTTTCGACAGCCGAAACGGCACCTCGAATTTTGGGGCGGTCGGCATAGATTTGGCTGCACCCGGAACAGGAATCCTCAGCACGGTATTGAACAGTGCTAACTACGGGAGCTTGAGCGGCACGTCGATGGCGGCGCCGCACGTGGCGGGAGCGGCGGCTTTGCTTGCCGCGCACAACCCAAACCTATCCGCCGCATCCTTGAAAGCAACGCTTATGAACACCGTCGATCAGCTTGCGGCATGGAACGGTATCGTTAAAACGGGCGGACGGCTGAATGTTGCCGGCGCTTTGCAGAACCAGACTGTTTGCACGTTTAATTTGGAAAACTCTTCGGTTCGCCTGCCGACTAAAGGCGGCCATGTTTCGATTAACGTAACCGCCGCCCAAAACTGCGACTACGCCGTCAAAAGTAATGTAAACTGGATATACGTATCCAGCCCGGATTCTCTTAGCGGCTACGGAACAATAAGTCTTCGGGTAACGATAAATCCGGCGGTTTCCCGAACCGGCAAGGTAATGATAGGAGGCCGTGAGTTAACCATCACGCAATCGAGAAATTGATTTTAGTAGAAACTTTAACCTTTTCCAACTATTGTATCGTTAGGAGCGTCTAACCGTCGTAAATCAATCCGACGTGCTTTTGTGGTTTTTGCTTGAAGTTCAGGGTATTTGATGGAATTTCTTGCATTTAGACAGTATAAGATAGTATATTTGATTTTCCTGATATTTTCGCGACCACCATTTGTTGAGCTCTGTATTAAATTTTTATTCTTTAAGGATAGTAACAATGAAAAATTTTCTCGCCGTTAGCGGTAAATTCTCACTTTTCGCTGCCTTCGTTTTAGCAACATGTATTCACTCGTTTGCCCAGGTTGGCTTGCGGAATGCTATGGACATGGATGGCGACGGTAAAGCCGACTATACGATTTTCCGCCCAAGCAATAACTTCTGGTACATTCTTAAAAGCGGCGGTGGAATTGCCCAACAGCCGTTTGGCGTAGCAAATGAAGATTTTATCGCTCCCGGTGACTACGACGGAGATCGTAAGGGAGACTTTGCCGTTTGGCGCGATACAACCGGGTTGTGGTACCGCATTAACAGTGCCAGCAGCACTTTTACCGTTCATGGCTGGGGGCAAACCGGAGATGAGCCTGTCCCGAGAGATTATGACGGGGACGGGAAAACCGACATGGCTGTTGTCCGCCGCACGAACGGCGTCATGATCTGGTATATTTTCAGAAGCTCGAATAATGGAATCGAAACACGACAATGGGGTGTAATGACCGATTTTACCGCTCCCGGTGATTACAACGGCGACGGAACATACGATATTGCTGTCCAACGTCCCGGCGCTACTGCCGATGCCCCCGCTACCTTTTACGTTCTGAATAGCGGAAGCGGTAATATTGAAACCATTACCTGGGGCCTCAGCAATGACCTGGTTGTGCCGGGTGATTATGACAAAGACGGCAAAACCGACATCGCCGTTGTCCGCGAAGGAACAACTCCGACTTCAGATCTAACATGGATCGTCCGCAGAAGCAGCAATCCCACCGGACCGCCGCTGCAAAGAACGTGGGGCGTAACGGGCACCGATCTGACTGTTCAGAATGACTACGATGGAGACGGACAAACTGAATTTGCCGTCTGGCGCAACTCCGATGGCCGTTTTTATATATTTAACAATGTCACTAACGGTATCTCTGTAATTCAATGGGGTGTTGCAAACGATTTCCCGGTGGCGAGCCACGACACCCACTGATTACTGCGAAATTTTAGACTTGAAGGGTTGAAGGCTTTGTGAAGTCTTCAACCCTTTTGTCTATTGCGACATTTTGTAGTAATTTTCTCATTGTTTCAATGAATCATCTTTCAGCCGCAGTTCAAACCGCTTTTCCAAAGAAACGTATCGTCATTATCGGTGATCTGGTAGCCGACCAATTCCTGCACGGCACGATTGCCCGTGTTTCGCGTGAAGCACCCGTTTTTATTCTGCGGCATGACGAAACCGAAACGTGTGCCGGCGGGGCCGCCAACGCAGCTGTAAATGTCGCTTCACTGGGCGGTGAGCCGATCCTGATCGGTGTTGTCGGAAAGGATGCCAACGGCGGCCTTTTACTCGGAAAATTGCGGCAATCCGGAGTAAATTGTGATTGTATCGTTGTTGATTCGTCAGTACGGACCACAACCAAGATACGCGTACTGGCCGGACAGCATTACGCAACCCGCCAACAGGTCATTCGCATCGATTATGAAAACGACACTAAATTAAGCCCGTCTCTTCGGCAACAACTCGTCGGCAAAATCGAAAATACTTTGCAAAACGCAGATGCGATCGTGATATCCGATTATAATTACGGAATCGCGGATACGGGGATTTTCGAAAAAGCCCGCGAAGTTGCAAAACGGAAATCCATTCCGCTCCTGATCGACTCGCGGTTTCGGCTGGGAGATTTTCCGGGTGCAACCACAGCAACGCCAAATCAGGATGAAGTCGAGCAATTGATAGGCAAGAATTTTACATCGGAACAATGCTCCGCCCTGCGCGAACGGCTCGGATTCCAATCTTTACTTGTAACCCGGGGAAATAAGGGGATGCTGCTCTTGACGGAAAATGAGCCGCCAAGATTGATAAATGCTATAGGTTCGGTGGAACCCGTGGACGTAACCGGCGCTGGAGACACGGTAATTGCTGTATATTCGCTAGGGCTTGCATCCGGTTTGAGCTTTTTAGAGGCTGCTGAGATAGCCAATCACGCCGGCGGTATCGTTGTAATGAAAAAAGGAACGGCTTCCGTAACGGCTTCCGAGCTTATGGAATCGCTGCAGTTTAATTTAAAAGCCGGTGTTTCGGAATCGTCCGCATAGTTCCAATGATTGTAGAAACTGAAACCCATTTTACCTGCGAACAACTCGTAGAGAAAGTTGGGGCGGCACGTGAAAACGGCTCGACTATCGTGCTTGCCAACGGCTGCTTCGACCTGTTCCACGTCGGCCACATTCGGTATTTAAAGGGTGCAAAAAAACTGGGAGATTTTCTGATCGTGGGCATCAATTCCGACCGCCAGGTGAGACAGTTAAAAGGTGCCAATCGTCCTTTTATGCCGGAAATCGAGAGGGCGGAGATAGTCGCGGCGATTCGATTCGTCGATGCAGTTACGATTTTTGACGAGCCAACCGTTGAAGGCTTGATCGCGGCAATACACCCTGATTTTCACGCCAAAGGCACCGATTATACTTTAGACACCGTTCCGGAACGCGAGATCATGCGTGCGCACGGCGGACAGGTCGCGATTGTCGGCGATCCGAAAGATCATTCTTCTACGGAATTGATAGACGCCGTATTAAATATAAATTCGCCAAAAATGCTCAAAAAGTAAAGAGCATCTAACTCGCTTTTGCCGCTGGCGACCTGGAGTGCCTGGCAGCTTGATAATTTTTCCATATGTTCGAGGCGCGGAATAAGACCGATTTGATTATAGAAGTATGGGAAAAGCTGGACTGCGAAAGCGTCGGAGCAAGCGAGATAACCGCCATCGAACAGGCTGTAGTCGGCCGGTTTGGCAAATCTGCTGTCGATTCGCCGATGGTTACAGCACGCCTTCTGGCTGACGAAGGCGCTGAGCTTCGGCATTCGGAGATTATGAAGCTTTTCCTCGATAGGCGTTCTAATGTTCCGTATGAAGCCGAATTCAGAAATATACTAATTACTTCGGACTTTGGAGCAGTTCTTGCATCCATCAGAAACCTCGAGAACCTGCGGCGCAAATATCTTGCAGAGGGTAATAAGGACGGCTTGCGTCTGATTCGCGAAAGAGCGCAACAGGGCAGAAAAGAAACTCTTGAGACGGTTAGCGGTGCAGGGCTGCGTGTCGAAGATCACCACAGAAATGCAGAAATTGCTGAATGGCTTACATTATGGATTCAGTCGCCCGAAATGTTTGAGACGTGGGTAAAACTCAGGAGAAACTCGGCTGATTTCCAGAGAAAATTCGGGAAATTAAACACTAAATGAGTATCTTATGAGGCGATTTTACGCACCACCGGAAAGTTTTCACGAGCAAAGCGTTCGGCTGAGTGTTGAAGAGACTCGCCATTTACGTAATGTGCTGAGGTTGCGGGCGGGCGAAACTGTCAATGTTTTCGACGGCAGCGGCCGCGAATTCTCTTGTATTATTGATACGATTGGTAAACACTTTTCAACATTATTGATCGTTAATCAAATCTCGCCTCCGTCTCCGGAATCCGATCTCTATCTTACGTTGGCTGTCGCGCTGCAGAAGGGCGAAAAGCTCGATCTGGTAGTTCAAAAAGCCGTGGAGTTGGGAGTTTCAAAACTCCAGCCGCTTCTTGCAAATCGGTGCAACGTGAGGCGTGGCGGTGGAGATAAAAGAACGGAACGCTGGAAAAAGATAGCGCTGGAAGCTGCAAAACAATCGGGGCGCGCGAAACTTATGGAAGTTGAAGCCCTGCTCAGCTTTGAAAATTTTATAAAAAATCTTGGCCCCGCGGCTTATGAAAGTCAGAGATTGATCTTATTTACCGAACGGGAAGGATCGGGTTTTTCCGAAATTAAACCAAATAAAAAGATAACCGCCGTCTTTGGGCCTGAGGGCGGTTGGGAAGACTCGGAGCTTGCTTTGGCTCGTGAGCACGGCTTTAGTTTGATTACTCTCGGCGGCCGCATTCTGCGTGCGGAAACGGCAGCCATATCGGTCGCCGCAATATTGCAGCATCGATTCGGCGATATGTCTTAGATCTCCCTCTTTATGGGTCTTGGGCGATAAACGGTGTCGCCGCGTTGGGTAAGCTTTGCCTTAACGCCGATCGTTTGGATCATTCTCTGCATTAATACCTTGTCGTCCACCTTGAAATTCACAACGCCCCTGACGTCAACATCCGGATCGTCGAACCTTACAACCAAAAAGCGTTTCTTTTCCCTCATCAGGCCGAACAAACCTGCTCCCGGCAGCGGAATATGACGCATTACTTTACCGGTTGTCGCGGTGGATACGGTTGCCTCGGGTGAAACGATCATAAGAGATTTATAGGGAATTCCGAATTTCTCTTTCCTGTCCTTACCAAAAAAAACCAGCCGACCATTTACATCGTCCGTGGATAGCGTGCCCGTCTCCTTCTCACTAAAACCAAAAAGGCCGCCCTGGTATTTGACCGCAATCGACATCGATTCAGAGGTCATAAGTGCCGGCAATTGGGCTTTTTCTGCCGGACGCGGTTGTGCAAAATTCAACGCTGAAAAACATAAAACCAAACTTGATACGAAAATTATTCTTTTCATTGGGAATTCCTTCTTTTTTCTCGTTTTCGAAACGTATGCAAATGTTTACATCCATTTATAGACGCTCTAATCAAGCGATTGGTTGTCATTTCACGGCTGAGAATTCCAAATTGTTGAGATACGGTTCCAACCTTTTCTTTGCTATTTCAACATATTCCTCTGATATTTCCGAGCCGAACCATCGGCGGTCAAGTTGATGAGCAACCTTGGCTGTCGTTCCGCTGCCCATAAAGCAGTCGTAAACCAGATCTCCCTTATTAGTCCAGGTGGATATTTGATCGGAAACAAGCTGTTCGGGAAAAATCGCCGGATGCTCAAAGGCAATTTTATCTTTCGACGATGATGTTCCTACATTATAAGAAAAGATGTTGTTTACTTTACGCACTTTAGGCGCAACATGGTCATGCGCTAAGTCGTTGCGGCCGACCTTTGTTATACGGAACGATTTGAATGCCTTTTCCTGTTTTATCGGCTGTGTTATGGGATTGAAAGTTTTCGGCTGTCCCTTGCTAAAGCAGAACATATACTCAAAACACTGCCTGTATCGCTTGCCGCAATCGCTTGGAATGGGATTATTTTTGGCGTAGATCATCGTGTCGTGAACCCTGAATCCTTTCTCCTTAAATGCAAAAGCATGCTCGAAGCTGGTTAACGATTCGCTGCCGTTAACTGTCCTATCACCGACTACCCAAATAACCACACCGCCGGGTTTCGTCTTTCGAAAAAGGCCTGCTGCAATCTCTCCGACAGGAAAATGATAGCCATTATACTCACGCAGATCATCATACGGCGGACTTGTAATCGTCAAATCGATAAATCCATCCGGCATTTTTTTTAACGTCTCAATGCAGTTTTCAAAATAGATCAGGCTTAGTTCCATATCGAGGCGTTAAAATCTAATTCCTCCCATTGTCCTTTGCCATGACAACGTTTGTTTGAGCACGGCTAGCCTTTGCCTGTCAGTTTCCGAGCAATCGCGTGCTAACTGTTTAATAGTCGTTTCCAAAAGCGGTGCGGCAAACAGCCCGGCGTGTGCTATCACCTGTGAATAATAATGTATCTGCAGGCATTCATTCTCATCGGTATGAAATCTCTTTACATCCGCAACTTCCAGTTTCAATACATCCTGTCCGGCAGGCACCACGCGTCGCGGAACGCCATGATTAATCTTACCGGCGCCTAGACTTCCGAGAAGCAATATCCCGATCAAAATTCCCTGCTCGTTCAAATAATCAGGACTAAAATTTCCGAGTGCGGGCTTTGGACTGAGGCGCGGGCCGTAGTTTGCATATTCCGGATTAATCAGTTTCGAATCGTATATTACGCCGACAATTTCTTCAGTTTCCATCGGAATGCTGATAAATTGGGCAAACCCATAGTCGGCAGCGCCCGGCGGCATGTCCGAATCCAAATCGTCGATCACACGGCCGATGTAATCAATATGAGAATTCGAGCTGACGATCTTTGCGATCTTCATAATATAATGGATTTCACCGCTTTAGGGTGGCATGAAACTTGTCGCTACGCGACGATCTCTCTGATGCTCGCTACGACTAAATCCCAACGCCGATCTCAGGAATAATATACAGCAGCCACCAAAGAAATATCTGTACGGCTAATATAACAAAACTCAATCCAATACAGATCAACGCCAGTCTGCCTCCGCCAAGATCTGGGTTGCGGCGTGCGATTACATATCCATATCCGCCTGCGAGAAACGCAAAAGGAACGAAAAGAATGCCCAGATACGGCACCATCGCATACACCACACACGCCCACGCCGTCTCCGAAACTACATTTTTCTCCACCTCGAAAAGGGCCGTTGGCTTGTACTCTTTCGCAATTCCCAAACTTTTTCTTTGCAGCCCGTAAGACGAGCGGATCGCATCGAGCGGTTGATATCCTTCATCCAAAGACTTCCCGCATACCAAGCAAAAACTGGCTGTCTCACGATTTGATTCGCTGCCGCACGCGGAACAAACCTTTTTAACGGAAAATGGAAAACGAAAAATGGAAATTTTATTGCGGGTACTGCGGCCCGGAATATCATTTTTCGTTTTTCGTTCTGCCTTTTCCATATTACCTTCGCCTGCCTTTGCTCGCTCCTTTACGTGTAACACTAAAATCTAGTTTTTCACGAGTCGCAAATTCCTGTAAAGCCCGAAAGAAGACTTCTCTGTCGCGGATAGAGATAACCGCCGTCTGATCTGCAGTTTCGAGAGCATACGGATAACCCAATCCAATGACACATTCCGCTCGAACGACGTCTAAAAGTTCATCCAACAGCGCTTCCTCATAAATCCATGCGGGAATGTCGAGGCGCGCCGGGCTTGAATCCGAGGTCGTCTGCAGATAGGAAAAGCCCACAAGCGGTTTGCCTGTCTCGGAATCCAGGAATGCATTGAGACCGCTGCGCTTCGAATAACAAAAACATGTACGGTCGCCCCACAATTTCGTTACTGTTTGAAAACCCGGCACTCTGCGATGAAGAATGGAAGCATCGAACAGCGTCCTGTTCCCGACCGGCTCCTCACGGAAACTGCACAGCATCGAGATCAGGTCGCGTGCAAAGCTGCGGTCGATATAACCGAGCATCGGAACCTGCATTTCCCGCGAATGCAGCACCAGATCGGCCATTGCCTTTACAAAACTTGTCTGAATTTTTGTCTGCGGAAGCGAAAAGGAAACGAGCAGGGTTCCGTCAAAAAAAGCGAGCGGCATTTTTTCCCCGCGCTGCCGCCAACCGCTTTTACGGGTCAAAAATTCCCCTACTTTAGCCGCTTCGGCGTGAAAACGCTCTTCTCCCACGCGCGTTTCAGGATTTATCGGCTCATCCTGATTCTCAAGCAGCTCCCTCGGCGAAAGAATCCTAAATTCGGCATTTTTCTCGTAACTTTGTTCCGCATTGTGCGGATTCTCAAACCAGCCGATTTGAATTGCTCCGATCGGCAGCGATGTTTCTTTTTCGACATACAGCTGGCTGCCGTCCGCGGCAAAAGTCGTCCGGTTTGCCAGAATATCCAGCGCCCACGCACGCGCCTGTTGATGATTCTGCCACGAATTTGCGAACGGGAAACTGAACGAGCCGTTGCTTTCCAACTCCGTGGCCGGAATTGCCCCGATATTTTCAGTGTTTGCAAATCTTCGGTCGATCTCCGCAAACGGTGTTTTTTCAAGCTCCGCTAAAGTGGAAAGATAAAACTCCAGCTCCCGCGACTGCTCCAGAAGATGAAGCTGAAAATCCGCATTCTTTAGCGTTAACTCGTTATGCAGCTTTTGTCTAAAAAGCATACAAATATATACCGCAGCCAGTAATGACAGACCGAAAATCTGTCGTAAAAGTTCAAATTTCCCATTTGTCTAGAAAATTTTGAATGTAATCTTTGTCTGGTTTCTGTGATTCGTCCTCTAAAAATCCACGAAATTGCTCCTGTTCCGAGGCATAATCCTCCTCTGAAATCTTGCCGCAAAAATGTACGGTCCGCAGCCAGATCAGATATGTATTCAAAGTGTCTATCTGATTGTATTCAATAATCTTTGTGATCTCTCGATTTAGCCACAGATCGACGACGTGAGAGCCGTTGGCATTTAATTTGCCCGGAAAACCGCAGAAGCGGGCTAACTCATTCAGCGTCGGCTTCATCTTGGTGTCGTATGAAAACAACTGAAGTAAGTCGAGATGTTCTTCGCTGTACCTATAAAAATAGTCGCGTCCATCCCAGGGCTTATTTGGCCGGATGCAAAATCGGCGGGCGCTCAGTTCGTTTACCAGACTGCGCTGGATCAGTACCTGCATATCTGACTGGACCGAATTAAAACCGACAAGATGTGGTTCCTTCTCGCCTACAAAATGGAGAAAGCGGTTGATGATGTAAGATTCGCTGATTTCAGACGGATCGACGGGAAGTTTAGGCAGCGAATGAAGCCGAAAGTCGACAAATTTTTCATTGTCCAGAAAAGCGATATTTCGTGACAGAAATGAGATCGAAACCACCTTCGAGAACAGATATTTAACAAACGGGCGTGGATTCTCTTCCGTAGCACCGCAAAGCTTCCACAATTCCTGCATTGCCTCAATCTCGGTGGTCTCCTCCGCAAGTCCAAGCAACCGTCTAGCTCCGTCGGCATCCGGCACCCATTCCAAGTCAAAAAACCAGGTCTTTTCGTGAAGATCGTTTTTTAGCATGTGTGAAGCTTGATGTAGGAAAATGCGAAATAATTTACTTCATACGGCTCACGTTTCGGCTCGTTTTGACAAGTGCAGCGACTATGATAACACCAGTGTCCAGAATTAAGAGTAATACGATTAATATCGGAACTGAAACAATTAAACCAAGCCCGGGCAACAAAACATTGTCAACTCCGCTCAGCCAGCCGATTAAAGCAAGAAGTGTAAGAAGAGTTAAGACAATCGCAATCAAAATCAAAATTGTTGAAACAACATTCATCTTTTAGAAGATTATTTTACACGGCTCGTCCGCCGTTTCATAAAATCCATCAGCACGAACTCCGTCAAATTACCAGGATTTGCGAAATAAGCTTTGCCTTTTGTCATAGCTGACATTTGTTTTACGAATTCGACCAGATAATAATCGCTTGCCAGCATAAAAGTATTTATCATTACGCCCGATTTGCGGCAGGCCTGAACCTCTTTAAACGTTTCGGCCATTACGAACGGGTCGTTGCCCATCGAATTTTTGTACAGCAGCCGTTTTTCGCCTGGAACGTGATCGGAATATTTTCGGTAGCCGAAATACGCGGCGCTGGAAGGCTCGACAAAGGCCGCGGTCGGCTTTCCGTCCGTCACCATTACTATCTGCTTCATGTCCTTTCCCTGTGCGGCCAGAATGCGGCGCGACAACTTTAAACCCTCGGCCGTGTTCGTGTGATATGGCCCGACCTGGGTCGAGGCTAGCTTTGCGATCGGCAGCTCTTCGGCACTATCGTGAAAAAGAACTATCTTCAACGAATCGCCCGAATACTGAGTTCTGATCAGATGCGCGAGAGCCAGCGCGACCTTCTTCGCCGGCGTAAACCGGTCTTCGCCGTATAAAATCATGGAATGCGAGCAGTCTAGCATAACGACAGTCGCGCATGAGGATTGATAGTCCTGCTGGTGAATGTGCAGATCCTTATATTCCAGATTAAGCGGCACGCTCAGGCCTTCGCGTTTTATTGCGGAAAGCAGCGTCGCGTTTACATCCAGGTTTATCGTATCGCCGAACTCATACTGTTTTGAGCTCAAAGCGGCTTCGACTCCCGTATCAAGATGCGGCGTTTCGTGACGTCCAAGCGAGGATTTTCCCATAGAACCGAGCAGCTTTTGAAGCGTCTTATAGCCGAGAAAATCGAGGCCCTTTTCGGTAACTTCGAATTTTATATTTCGCGGCAACGGTTCACCGATTTCGCCCTGTCCCTGCCCGTTTTGCGTCCGGGTTGTTTCCTGTGAAACTTCTTTGAGATTCAAATAACCTTCTTCAACCAATCTTTCGATCAATTGGTTTATAAGCTCTTCAAGCAAGGATCCTTTAAATTTGCCGTCGTTGGCGTCAAGCATTTGCTCGACATCCTGCCGATCTAGTATTTCCTGCTCCAAAAGAGCTTTTAAAATCGCCTGTCTCAAAGCATCTAGAGAATCGTCCGGCTGATTTCTTTCCCTTGTCCACCAATAGTCATCAGAGAAACCTGAGTCGAGCATATCGTTGGACAATGAATCCATAAGATCGCCAAGGTTGACCCCAAACACATCGAAACCCTTAAATTTTGAATAGCGTATAAACTTCATAAAGACGCCGGCTTCGAATTTTACTTGTCATTTGCCGTTTGAAAGATTATATTCTAATTATTCTCTCTTCCGATATTTTACTCTCTCCAAAAACTTAGCATATTTCTCTCTCCGGTTTGAAATAATTACAAGGAAGGTATTTAAACTATGAAGAAGTTTTTGGTCTCTTCGATCATGTTTTTGGTATTTGCAATCGGGCTGCCGCTTTCGGTCGAGGCTCACAACAGCTGTCCCCGGCACCGGAGGGCGAAAAAATCCTACGCGTCTAGAAATTATCGAACAAACCGCGCTCGTAGCTATAACGCGTCGAGAAATTATTACGCTAACCGCGGATACGTCGCCGAACGAAGGCCCAGCTTTTATCGCCGTCACCGCAATTTGATC
>JACDAY010000261.1 GCA_013695195.1 Blastocatellia bacterium
GCACGCACAAACACCATTTGTCGCCATCCTGAACACCCGGAAAAGCGTATTGCGGGATTGGCGTCGACAGGTCGTTGCCAACCATTTTGGAGTATTCCAGGAATTCAGCCGTCGCACGTATGCAGACCGTGTGCCGGCCAGTATCGTCTGCTCCAGTCCGGCAATACCCGTCGCGGTAAAATCCCGTCAGAGGCTTCATACAGCAGCATTTTAAATCTCCGCCGAGAACATTTTTCGGCTTAGGCCGATGCCCGTTTCCATTTCCGTTTGTAAAACTCATACTTTATGACGATAATGCTATGCTTTTTTTCTGCGACTTTGCTTTCCGATCAGTTCCAAAGCCTTTTCTATGGGCCTTGCAAGCACAGCGCGGTCACCGATCTCGACAATCGGACGCTGCAAAATGCCCGGATTTTCAATAATCAACTTAATGATTTCGTCCGGCGGCGTTTCAGCCGAAATTCCCAGGTCTTTGATCATGCGATCTTTTGTCCGCAGCACTTCGAATGGAGTAAGTCCGGCCTTTTTCAAAAGGCCACGCAATTTTTCCTCACTCAATTCGTCTATGAAATAGTTTACCTTATCGTAATCGATGCCATTATCACGAAGCAAAACTGCGAGATTTCGGCACGTCGTACAGGTGGGTTTTTCGTAAACTGTGATTTGTTCGGACATAAGTTACGCAAATGCCGGCTCGGTCACATCGATTTCGATATGAGCAAGAATATCCTCGCTCGATATTTCGTCCGTTTTGTCTAAATAGTAATTCAAGCTTTTTGGAGTTGGCACATTATCGCCGCTTTCGATAAGGCTTTCGATATGAAACACGAGAGCTACCCGCATTTCATTCAGCGTTGTTTCAACAGACCGACCCGTCGCTATACAACCCGGAACATCGGGTGAATATGCTGAATAATTTCTTTCGCCCTTTTCAATAATAATCAGGAATTTAGCTTTCATTGCCATTTAACTCAGGTCTATCTTAAACCTGCCTGCACCAAAATGCTACGCTGAGTTTTGGGATGAATGTCATCGCCCGGATGCCCAGAGATCGTTACTGTTCCCGGTTTTACGGGATGCTTAATACAGTTTATGGCTTCCTTTTGTTCGATTCAATTCCCAGCCGTCCCTTTCGAGCAACTTTATGATTTCTCGTACTTTCATTCAACCTTAGTTGATCCCCATTTTTTCATAAACCGTATTCAGCGTTTCGCTTGCAATGCTTCGGGCTTTTTGGGCTCCCGTTTTCAGTATTTTGTCGAGCTCGATTTCATCGTACTCCTTGATCTTTTCCTGAAACGGCCGCAGAAACTCTACGATCGTCTCCGCTAGTTCGGCTTTGAAATGCCCGTAACCTTTCCCTTCAAAATGAGATTCACAATCAGCTGCGGATTTTCCGGTCAGCAGTTGAAAGATCGTCAGTAGATTGTTGATCGCCGGCCGCGATTGGTCGAACCGAATATCGGTTCCCGAATCGGTAACCGCGCGTTTTATCTTTTTTGTGATCGTGTCGGCGTCGTCCAATAAAAAAATCGAGCCGTTCGCATTTTCGTCTGATTTAGACATCTTTTTTGCCGGTTCCTGCAGCGACAAAATATTTGCGCCGACCGGCGGAATAAACGGTTCCGGAATCCTGAATGTCTCGCCAAAATCGCGATTAAACCGCTCGGCTAGATCACGTGTTAATTCAAGGTGCTGTTTTTGGTCCTTTCCTATCGGAACGAGATCAGTTTGATAAAGCAAAATATCTGACGCCATCAAAACCGGATAACTAAAAAGCCCGACACCTGCCCGCTCGCTGTTGCCTTTGCCCTTATCTTTGAACTGCGTCATCCTCTCAAGCTCGCCCATGCGGGCAATACACGAAAGTATCCAAGCAAGCTCCGCATGTTCGGGAACATCCGATTGAATAAATACGGTCGATTTTTCAGGATCGATCCCGGCGGCAAGATAAATCCGGGCGAGATCGAGTGTTTTTTGTCTTAAAACCTTCGGGTCTTGCGGCAAAGTTATTGCGTGAAGATTAACGATGCAGTAAAAACTCTCGTATTCATCCTGCAAAGCGACCCAGTTTTTCAGCGCGCCGAGATAGTTGCCGATGTGAAGCTGCCCTGTCGGCTGAGCGCCGCTGAAAATGCGTTTTTTCATGAAAGCTAATAAATGGCGATGAGGAGATAAGCGAGCGCAAGCCGAAACGGGTAAAGAATCAAACTAAAAACCCCGATATATATGAGAAACATCAGGATCAAAAAACCGTACTGTTCAAACACGTTCAGTATCGGCTCCGCGCTTTCCGGTAGAAATGTCGCGAGTATCTTGCTTCCATCAAGCGGCGGAAAAGGCAGCAGGTTGAAGACAAACAAGGACATGTTGAGCAGCATCATGTTTGTAACAAAAATAACAAGCGGGTTGGTGGCCGGCCTAAAGAAATCGTTAGGCGTAAATCCCTGTGTCATAAGCACCTTGGCCAATACGACCCCGATTATAAACAGGATCAGGTTTGCCAACACACCGGCAATCGAAACCATGACATTTGCCAGTTTATAGCGTTCCCACTTTCGCGGATTCACGGGCGTAGGCTTTCCCCAGCCGATAAGCGGAATGCTTCCCAACGCTCCGCCGACAGCGCCGAAAATAAAGGCCACAATCGGAATCAATAAGGTTCCTATTGGATCCGTATGACTTACCGGATTAAGCGTTACTCTGCCGAGCATATACGCCGTGTCGTCGCCAAATTTGTACGACATCCACGCGTGTCCTGCTTCGTGCGCGGAGATCGCCAGCAAGAGCACAACCATAAAAACCAACAAATGACTGACTAAATTTACTAAATCGATCTCACCCATTTACAGCCTCAAATTTTGCCTGCATCCGTGTTGAACGACGGGCGCCCCAGCTAACTTTCATTGTCTTTACGCCTAAATTGTGCCATTATTTCTCCACAAAATAAAATCTGTGTTGGAGAAAAACGGATGCTGAGACAAATTCTATTCGGCGGCGAGACGGGACTTTCACCTCTTGCCAATGCGGGCATTACACTTCTGAGAATCTTTGCGGGCGTTTCATTGGCATTGGCGCACGGAGCAGGAAAACTGCCGCCAACCGAAGGCTTTATTGAAGGCACGGCGAAGATGGGTTTTCCGGTGCCAGGGTTTTTTGCCTGGGCGGCGGCGCTGACGGAATCGGTTGGTGGGATATTTCTCGCTTTAGGATTTTTAACACGGCTTTCCAGCTCATTTATTATCGTATTAATGTGCGTCGCTATTCTGCGTGTTCATGCGCTCGATCCGTACCCAAAAAAAGAATTAGCGTTTCTTTATCTTTTTATCGCGATAGCGTTTATGTTAAAGGGATCGGGCGATTGGAGTATCGACAGTTTTTTGAGGAAGTAATTGTCGGAACGCAGGCTGCTATGCCTGCAACGCCATTTGCGGATTAAATCTTTGTTCGTGCTTCGCATTTGTTGGCAAGCTCTGGCTGCCCGCCTCCGTTCCCAAAATGAAAAATCCTGTGATTCTCGACCACGATCTCCAACACTCCTTTCCTGATCTTCTAAAATTTGAATCGACAATGGAAATGGAGTCGTCCGAGATTTATCATCGGATAAAGCCGGAAGTCGAAAGAATTCTTTATGCGGTTGTGCAGGAAGATTTGTCGGAATCATTTGCGGTAGCGGATGGTTTATCACTGGCAGGTGAAACGCGCGGCGCAACAAATATCGATCTTCAGCCGCCCGCTAACGCAGGCGGTTCTGACAAGATATGTGCCTTGGCATGGAACATCGAGCGCGGCAGTCGTTTCGAGGGGATTATCGAATCGCTAAAAAATCACGATGGATTGAAGGATAAGGATGTACTACTTCTTACCGAGCTCGATTACGGAATGGCCCGCAGCGAAAACCGCTTTGTCGCGCAGGAACTCGCCAGGGAACTGAAATTGAACTATGCGTTCGCCCCGGTTTACATAGCACTGCAAAAAGGCAGCGGCGTCGAATCCCAAATGGAAGGGGAAAATACAAAATCTATCCACGGCCTGGCATTGTTTTCGAAATACCCGATGAAAAATGTTCACGCTATTCCCCTTCCGAATGGCAAGGACAAAATGTGGGGAAAAGAAAAACGTCTCGGCCACCTTCGGGCTTTGTTCGCGGACATTGCGCACCCGGCGGGCGAGTTTCGCGCGGTGACGATTCATCTCGATGCACATTGCTCGCGGGCTCACCGGCACCTTCAGATGAAGATAATCCTCGATCATTTGGACACGCTTTCACGGTTGCCGGCTTTGATTGGCGGCGACTGGAATACAACGACCTTTAACGCGCAAAATGCTACGCGGGCCATCCTCAGTTACTGGCGGCGGGTTTTGATGGGCGTGAAAAATGTTGTAAAAAACCATTATCCTTATCCCGACCGCTATTTTGAAAGGCTTCTGTTCAACGAGATCGAATCCCGCGGCTACGATTACAAAAATCTCAACGAAACAGGCGTCGGAACGATTCATTATGACGTCGAGAGCGTCGAGACAAACACGAACCTGCGCGATTGGGTGCCGGAATGGTGCATGCCGTTTATCTTCTGGGCCGCGCGGCGGGTCGGCGGACGAGTGTCCGGCAGGCTCGACTGGTTTGCAGGCAAAGACATAGCAATCGCTCCCGGCACTAAACCGCGGACGATCGGGAATTTGACCGATCACGAGGGCATCCGGCTTTCCGATCACGATGCGATCACTTTGGACTTTACATTATCGAAAAGATAGTATTATTTCAGGTTCAATATATAAAACACGAAATTTTGCAATCTGTATTTGGAGAAAATTATAATGGAAGTAGGTTTTTGTCAGACTCTTAGCTTTAACGCAGATACCTTTGAATTCGAAGCAGTCGCGCATGAAAGTGGAAACGCAACGATCATTAAATTTCCGATTGATCAAAAACTTTACAGTCCGGGCGATGTGGTTGTTGTGGTTGCGGGCGAAGAGATAAATTTTCACGGGATTATCGGAAAGATCGAGGACGGATATGCTTTTGCGTCAGACCCGAAAGGATCGCTGCTCCCAGCGGGTGTGCAATAAGGTTTAGTTCCGAGTTCATAGTTCCGGGTTTGAAACCGTAAATAAGATTTTGATTTCTATATCAATGTTTTTCAACTTCAAACTCGAAGCTCGTTTCATGGGGATGTAGCTCAGCTGGGAGACGCGGCGTTCGCAATGCCGAGGCCAGGAGTTCGATCCTCCTCATCTCCACCAAAAGTTTAAATGAGTTGACATTAAATTAGAATTATACTTTCTTCCCAACACGTTCAAAACCTTTCCCAACAGTATTTAATGTCGCACTCAAAGATAAACCCAAAAGTTGGAATGCATTTTGCTTTAGTTTCCATTTTAAGTCTGTTGGTGTGTTCGCAAACTGTTCTTGCCCAGGATAATGGTTCGCGGGAAATTTCATCTCTTGTGCAGTCATCCGAAAGATCGAAAGTCGAGTCGGAGACACTTGCCGAAACTATTTCCGGGGATAACGGCGATGCTCAAAAGCTTGCTCAGGAAGTCGATACAGGCAAGAAAACTCAGCATACTGAGTTACCGCCGGAAAACCTGGCCTCTACACTCCCGGCCTCGGATATCGGTGCAAAAAAGGAAAACGCTCAGGAAACCGGCTGCGGGTTTTGTATCGACTATGATTTCAAATCGGCTCTGAACGATCAGCCGGCACCATTCAGGAATTTGCCGCAAAATAACGAGAACGCTGCGGATGATCCGCAGCCGCCAGATACAAGCACGGACTTTCGATGGGGGCCGGCGATCAGACAATCCTTAATATTTCTTGGGATACAGCACGGCTACGGGTTGACGCAGCCGAAAACGCGTAGTGCCCTTAAGCATGGAGCATTCTTCCGGGATTACGCCGATTCGGTAAAGGCGTTTCGCGGTTGGGATGACGGCGGTAAATTTTTTACTAACTACATTGCCCATCCCATGCAGGGTTCATTCACCGGATTCATACAGATACAGAACGACCCAAAGGGGATGAAACAGCGTTTCGGCAAGTCAAAGGATTACTGGAACAGCCGCATGAAAGCCTTGGCGTGGTCGGCGGCTTGGAGCACGCAATGGGAGATAGGCCCAATAAGCCAGTCTTCCATCGGAAATGTCGGCCTGTACGGCAAGCAGGGATACGTTGATCTCGTGATTACGCCTACAGTTGGAACGGCTCTGCTCGTCGCCGAGGATGCACTGGATCGGTACTTTGTCGAAAGTATCGAGCGTTCGACTCGAAACTTCTGGATAACCATTTTCAGCCGGATGCTGCTCAATCCGACACGCACAATGGCAAATCTGATCCGCTTCAAAGAACCGTGGTACCGCGACCGACCGCGCCGCTAATAAGCAAAATCAAGTTGAGCAGCTTCATCCGGCAATCGCCGACTCTTTTTCAAGCCGTCGCTCAACTTTGAGGACTGACGGGCCGTCAAAATAAATCTCGCCGCATTTTTCGCATACGAATGCCGGAATGTTTGACACTTCGGTTCCGCTTCCTCTGCATCCTTGTTTGAATGTCCGTGAAGCGGTTTGCTTGTTGGCCTTACCACCGCATTCGCAAGGAATGTATTTAGCTGTCACTTTCATAAGCTGTTTTTAGAATAACGGTTCCTTGATGAATCATCACTATAACATCTAACGCCCTTCCGTCTCTGGCTTCGCCGTAAAGCACATATCTCACGTGGGTTTCATCATCCGTAAGCTTATCAAATTCCGATGCATTTAGTATAGCCTTAACTGCGTCGGATACTGAAAGAAAATCATTTTCAAGTTCGTCCTGGCAATGTCCGCTGATTACAAAATTACCGGCTCGTACCTTTTGTTTGATTCGTGAAAGGATCGTCGGCATAATTAAACGGGACTCATTTCGCGTCCATCCAATTATCGCCGACCCCGATCTCGACAATTAGCGGAACGTCCAGTTCAGCCGCAGCTTCCATTTCGCGTTTGATTATTTCGCTTGCTCTTTTGACTTCGGCTTTCGGAGCTTCAAATAAAAGTTCGTCGTGAACCTGCATTATCATTTGCGTTTCCAACCCTTCCTTTTTCAATGCGGCATCGACTTTCAGCATAGCTATTTTCACAATATCGCTTGCCGTGCCTTGTATCGGCATGTTGATCGCTTCGCGTTCTGCACGTGAGCGGACGCTGAAGTTGCGGTCGTTTATAGAGGGAAAATATCGGCGTCTGCCAAACAACGATTCGACATAACCCTTTTCACGGGCGACTTTCGGAATGTCGTCCATATATTTTCGGATACCTTTATACGTTTCGAAATAATCCGCGATGACCTGTTTTGCTTCTGTCCGGCTGATGCCGACACGCTGTGACAATCCGAAAGCCTCAACCGCATAGGCGATGCCGAAATTAACAATCTTCGCCAGACGGCGTTTCTCCTTTAATTCCTTTTCGTTTTTTGCACCAAAAACAAGCCGTGCCGTATTAGAATGAATGTCCTCGTTGTTTTGAAACGCTTCGAGCATGACCGGATCGCGTGTAATGTGTGCCAGAATGCGAAGCTCAAGCTGCGAATAATCGGCGGAAAGGAGCTTGCAGCCGATCTCCGGGATAAATGCACGGCGGATTCTCCGGCCAAGCTCGGTGCGGTTTGGGATGTTCTGCAAATTCGGATCGGTCGAGCTTAACCGTCCTGTTGCAGCGACAGTTTGATTCAGGCAGCCGTGGATACGCCCGTCCGGGCCGACCATTTTAGGCAGTGCATCGGCGTATGTAGCTTTTAGTTTATCCAGTTCGCGGTAATCGATAATGAATTGGGCGATCTCGTAATTTGGAGCAAGCTCGTCCAAAACGTCTCTGCCGGTCGAAACCTGTCCGGTCGCGGTCTTTCGTCCGGTGGAAATGTTCAGTTCTTCAAAAACCTCGCCCACTTGCTTTGGCGAGCCGATATTAAACTCACGCCCGGAAATAGCAAAAAGCTTTTCGCGGAGCGTATCCAACTCGGTCGAGATAAACGCGGAAAACGCGTTCAGGCTATCGGAATCGATCTTCATTCCGGCATTTTCGATGTCGGCCAAAACCGGTATAAGCGGCAATTCGATTTCGTTGTAAACCTGTGACAGGCCGTTTTCCTCGATCTGTTTCCGCAAAAGCGGAGTGAGTTGAAATGCAAAATCGGCACGCTCACATGTGCGAAAGGCTGATTCTACAAAGCCTTCGGGTATTTCGGCGGCTGCATCCAGATCGAGGTTTGTTTGAGCGAGATAAGGCAGCGTGTAATTCGAACGCGTCGAATCCAGAAGGTATGCGGCGATCATCGTGTCGTCGGTAACGGCTTCCGGCTCGATATTTAACATTTTCAAAACGCCCAGATCGCGTTTATGGTCGTGAGCGGTTTTTTCCAGAAATCCGTTCGATAAAATGTCCCGAAGCGGTGAAACGGCCGCGTCCCTGCCGCCTTCAAAGTTCTGAAGATCGATATAATGCGACACGCCTGCCGAGTTCGCTATCGCCAAACCCAACGGCTCTTCCTTGTAATAACAGCTTGTTTTTTCGTTTGAGTTAGAATCGTCAACCTCAATGCTCCAATGCTCGGTTTCCCAAAGCTTTCGAATCAGGCCATCAAGATTTTCACGGGTGTTTATGACGCTGTATTTTCGCTCCACCGCGGGTGCGTTGCCATTGCCATGGACATTAAAAAGCGTTGCGGAGTCCGCAAATTCGCGTGTCAGAGCGTTGAATTCCAGTTCCCGAAAAAGTGCATAAGCGGCGGAGCGGTCGGGTTCGCAGTGTTTTAGCTGATCGAGGTCGAGTTTTACGTCAACCGACGTGTGGATCGTCGCAAGCTCAAGTGATTGGCGAATAATGTCCTGATTATTTTGCAGGCTTTCACGGTAAGTTTTGTGCGTGACCTTGTCGGCATTGTCCATCGCTTCGATTGCCGAACCGTGTTCCAAAATAAGCTTTAACGCTCCTTTTTCGCCGATGCCGGGAGCACCGGGAATGTTGTCTATCGCGTCGCCCATCAATCCGAGCAGATCGACCACCTTTGACGGCGGAACACCGAATTTGTTCTCCACCCAAGCCTCGTCGCACCATTCGATTGGCGGCACGGCCACTTTTCGCTTAACGTTGGTCGAATTTTGCCGCATCCCGATGATGTTCGGGTCCTTTACAAGCTGGCACAGGTCCTTGTCGTTCGAGA
>JACDAY010000264.1 GCA_013695195.1 Blastocatellia bacterium
CCTGATAACCATTCTCCATTGCCGCGAACATCGCCACGAAAGCAACTATAGTTTTACCGCTTCCAACATCGCCCTGGACGAGCCGATTCATAGGAGAACCAGACCTCATATGGTCGAAAATCCGCGATACGACTCTTTTTTGGGCGTCAGTAAGCTGGAAGGGCAAAAAAGAATTGATTCGCTCGAAAATAGTGTCCGAAATTTCTATTACGGTGCCTTTCGGCTCTTTTTTACGTTCGCCGCGTTTCAACTGCAATGCGAATGATACCCAGAAGAATTCTTCGAAAATGATCCGTAGATGAGCCTTGCTTCGAAACATCTCATAATCGGAAATTGCAGTATTTTCGGGGGGGAAATGGATTTCTTCAATCGCTTGATGCCTCGGGATCAGGTTTTGCCGGATCAGCACATCGGCGGGTAAATTTTCGCCGATGGACGAGCGGTCCAAATTTTGCAAAACGCTGAAAACAATTTCCCGTAAACGTTTGGTCTGGAACGGCCCGAGCTTTCGATAGACCGGAACGCATCGTCCGGTATGCACCATTGCGAATTGCGGGTCGCCGTCATCTTCGAGTAAATCGTCCTCGTTTTCACTATTGACCTGCTCCTCAGCAATAGGAATCTCCTTCAAGAGGCCAAAAGAATCGTCGGACGGAGGAAGCATTTCAAGCTCGTCAGGCTTGTTCAATTTTAAAGCGAACGTATTTCGCCGTGCATCCCATTCCCATTTTCCAAACGCAACGAATCGGGTGCCTCGCTCAAAGCGATCCCGGTAATAATTGATAATATTGCGTGAAGCTTTTCCCGAAACAAACCACCAGACGACAACCGGTTTGCGGACACGCTCGCGGTCGCCACCTGTAATCTCGAATATATACAGCTGCGGCTGTTTAGCCGTCCGGTTTTTTCCAACCTGAAAACCGCCTGAGACCCGCGTGTAAATCTCCACCGACGCTTCCAAACCGTCATACAGCTGATCTATTCCGATAAAATGCGAGCGGTCCTCGTAACGGGTTGGAAAATAATTTAACAGGTCTTCGACTGTCGCGGCAGCCGAATCGGTTTTATTTGCGAAAATTGCAACAGCCGCAGCTAGTTTGCGGCACATCGCGTTTGAAAGATTCGCAATGCCGTGTTCGTGAAGTTCGATCAGCGGCGTTTGTAAGGTAAGTAGCATCTAGCAGCGCTCGGATGGATTATTAAGACGGCCGTCTTTTCAGCCTGTAAATCGCAGATTCGGCCAGCACCGATTCCTTCGGCATCGAGCGAAATCGTTTGTTTAATTTATTAAAATCGACCTTGTCGGGGTCGGTATAATCGATAGCCAGGATCTCGACACCGAGATGGGCCCGTTCGAAAGCCTCAAGAAATTCATGGTGTCTGTAACGGTTTGGAACGCCGCGATTCGAACCAGTTAAATTCCAAATGAACTCGGGAAATCGCAAAAATGTCCCCGGATCATGATAATGAGACCAAACGTCGTGCGCCGAAAAATCGACACGGTGAAGCCCCACACCTTCCGGCTTCAAAATTCGCTGGTGAATCTCGGCAAACTTATCAAGGCTTGAAACGTGTTCTCCTACTTGAAACGAGCAAACTATATCGTATTTTTGACTGGTCACTGCGGTTTCGATTGGGTCGCCGATCAATTCCAGCCTGTTTCTATAGTCCTCCGGAAATTTTGAGGAATCGAGAGATGAATCCCATGGAATGTCGGGATAGAATGAGGCCCAGTTCTCCTCGATCAGAGCGTACCAACGCTTAGCGGATTCGCCGAAGTAATCGCCTGCGAAACGGTCTATAACTGCGTAGCGATCCGCACCGGCGGCGAGGATGCTCAAACCTGAAGTCAGGAAATCGCCGGGGCCGATCTCACAGACCGTTTTTCCACGGAGATCGCCGGTGTGCTCCAGCAAATGTCCGAGCCCGGAAAATGCATATGTCGCCAAAAATTGATTTATGTCCTCGGTAGCGATTGACGTACGAGGGCGTCGCAGGCGCCAGCGGCGAACTGCGGGAACACCCATAAGGAAATTCTTTGCGATCTGCGAGGAAAGATCTTTAGCGGTTGGAATAATGCCGGATTTATTTTTTTCCATTTTCTCGTAAAGGCTCTAAACTAAACGGGTTGAAATCGGTGTCGCGGTCGTAAAAGTCCTCCTGCTCGGCTTTTTTTAGAAAATCAACGAACAGATATGTGAAAGGCGTTGCGAAAACTTCCCATAATACTTTTATAAAATAATTGCCTATCAACACGCTTATCAGTTGTTCATTCGACCAAACACCAAAAAATGCGATCGGATAAAAGATGGCGGAATCTGCTGCTTCTCCGAAAACGGTCGAGCCGATAGTGCGCAGCCAAAGAAACTTGCCCGATGTCAGAATTTTAAGTTTCGCCAGGATAAAAGAATTAACAAATTCGCCCACCCAAAATGCCGAAACAGAAGCCAGAACAATGCGCGGCGTTTGTCCAAAGATCAGATTAATTGCCTGCTGCTGTTCGGCCGACATCGTTTTTGCGGCCGGCAAATATATAACGGCGGACGCCATCAGTGATGCGAAAATCAATGCCCCAAAACCAGCCCAAATAACTTTGCGCGAGCGAGCATAACCATAAACTTCGGTAAGAACGTCGCCGAATAAATAACTGATCGGAAAAAAAAGGACGCCCGCTCCGTATATATATTCACCATAAAAAGGTAGGTTTATAAACGAAACCTTATGAACGCCGATTAAATTCGAGCAGAGAAGAACTACGACAAACGCGACCATTAACAGGTCGTAATATCGATAATTTCTTCCGGGAATCAAGAGCGTCTCCTTCGGCAACGGTAATTCGGATTCTAGCAAATTCCGGAAAACTTTCAATGTCAAAAAAAGACGCAAGCCTTAAAGGTATGCGTCCGTAAATGAAAAGAAAATTATAAAGAATGAAATTTATGCTGTGTTTGCAACGTGTTTGGTCAGACGCGATTTGTATCGGGCAGCCGTATTCTTGTGAATAAGGCCTTTGTTGACCGCTTTATCGATCAATGAAACCGTAGGGCTCAAAAGCTCCGTGCTGCCGGTTTTATCCGAAGCCGAAAGTGCACTGCGGAGGCTTTTGATCTGCGTGCGCAGCTTGCTTCGATTGCTTCTGTTGATCTCGTTCCGCTTTATGTTCTGCCGAACGCGCTTCTCGGCGGATTTATGATTTGCCATTAATATTCCTTTGTAAAAATTAACTGTCAATCCAGATAAACTTCAAATTATAAAGGGAAGATACGAGTATGTCAAACCGTACCTGGCTATGGGTCGGCACGGGACGCGAAGGTGTGCATTAGATCGACGCAAAGCACAAAAATCGGCGGATAAAATATGAATTCGGGCTTCAATGTGCCGGAAAACATCGCGGGCATTGATATTGAAACAAATTCGATGTAATTTCCGATCAAAAGCCCGATCCCAAAGCAGATAAGAGTACCGATAATCAAAAACGATCCCGCCGTAGCTCGGGAATATGGTTTTAAAACAGGCTCGTTGTCATCCAGAATCGAATCGTGCAAATCATCTTCATTGTAAGTGTATTTTTCAAAGGCGTATTTGATGCGGCCGATTAGATGAATAACGCCTGCAACGAAAAGCGAAATAAAAATAATTTTGCCGATAACGGCTGAATTTGCGAAAATCTGCGGTTTAAAAATGCCGACGACGAGAGTCGAGACAAAAAGCGCGACCGTCGGAAAAATAATTTTTTGAAGAGCCATCGACTCGCGTCTTTCTTCCGCTATCATTCGATCTATGATCTCGTTGTAGCGATGCTCGTAAACCATTTGCCGCCAGCGTTTTGCGTGGCTATTGGATGACGTAAACAGCGAATCGCCGTTCGACGAACCATTATATTGAGCGTTTAGAATCTTTTGGTCGTAACCTGCTCTTTCCTTCGGATTTCCTAGAATTTCATACGCTTCTGCAATTACGGCAAAGGCGCGTGCTGTCTCCTCGGAGCCGTTATTCTTGTCAGGATGCAGCTTTCGGGCAAGGCGCCGGTAGGCGGACTTTATTTCGATAGTCGACGCCTTAGGCGAAACCTTTAGTGTTTCGTAGTAGTTCACCATTCAAGCGATATGTTGAAAGGGGAGTAGTCTGACCGGCGAGTGAAAATTACTGCCGAGCATTCTAAATCATATCACATCAACTTGCCTCGTTTCCAAAGATTTTGCGAATTTTCAATCCAGATCGTCAATTTGCAGGCTTATCGGATTTGCTCCTGAAGCTTTCACTGCGTCGACCACTTTGGCTACGCTGCCGTAATTAATTCCACGCGGAGCTTTGATAAATACCGTTTTTGGGACGCTCGATTCGTCCAAAGAAGCTGCTGCGTAATTGATCTTCCGCATAAGAAAAACTTCTACTAGCCTTTCGATAGCTTTGGCCGGATTTTCGACTGTTCCAAGGTTTTGTTCAAGATTGATTCGAAGTGAATTGTCTGGGGCGATCGCAACGACCAGAGTTTCGGGATGTACTTTTATGTCAACGTTAGCGGGTTCCTGAGGAATTTTTGCTTTGAAACTGCTCGGCTTCATTGGGGTTACGACCATAAAAATGATAAGTAATACGAGCAGCACATCGATTAGCGGCGTTACGTTGATCCGTGGTTTTGTCATGTTTCCTCCTATTTATTTCGGCAAATAATTGGACACCGGAAAGGAGAAAAAGTTCCCGGGGTTTTAGTGACGAAACTCCGAACCCAAAGCTTCGAGCAACGCTTTTGCCTTCAATATCGACTCCTCGTATTCCTTTTCAGGATCGCTGTCAATCACAATTCCTCCGCCTACATTGAAAACCGCCTGGCGTTCCCGAATAACCATTGTGCGAATCGCAACGCTCATATCGAAGGTTTTCTGCATTCCAAAACCTATTTCAGGAATCCGGTAGCCGATCGCTCCCATAGAAAGCCCGCGATCTGCGGTTTCGAGCCGGTCGATTATCTGCATCGTTCGTATCTTCGGGGCGCCGGTAACGGAGCCGCAGGGAAATACGGCCTCTATAATTTCCGCGTAGGAGATATTGTCCCGCAATTTGCCGCGGACCGTTGAAACAAGATGAAAAAGTGTCGGATGTTCCTCCAGATCGCAAAGTTTTTCCACCGTTACGCTGCCGTGACTGCAAAATTTTCCGATGTCATTTCGCAATAGATCGACGATCATCGTATTTTCCGCACGATCTTTTTCGCTCGTCAGCAGCTCGGTTCTAAGCCGGTTGTCCTCTTCGACGGTTTTTCCGCGCGGCCGTGTGCCTTTGATCGGCGAAACCGATACGGAGCCGTCCGTGTCGATTCGAATCAATCTTTCCGGTGAAGCGGAAATTACCGTCGAATCTTTCCGGTTTATAAAAGCGGCGAACGGAGCCGGATGGTTTTGCCGCAGCCGTGAAAAAATATCACTGGCCTTTGTCTCATTGGTAAATTTAACCGTCAGTTGCTGAGTCAGGTTTGTTTGATAAGTATCACCGCTGCGAACTAGATTTTTGATTGCGTGAATCTTTTCCAGATAAACGGACTTCGAAAAGTTCGATTTTGCGGAAGGGCTTTTAATAAATTCAGGCGCTACAATTTTTTCTGAAACTTTTATCCCATACAATAAATCAGCAATTTCAGTGAATTTAGCTTCGTTGCCCGTTAAATATGTCTTTTTTTTATCGTAATCATGTATCACCAGACAGTCGAGTAAAGCTATAAAAACGTCGGGTTCGGGTATAGCTTCGAACTCTTTGCCGCGAAGCCTGATTATCCGCTGCAGCTTGAGGCCGAAATCATAAGAAATAGTAAAAATCGCTGCTAAATTTGACGATGAGATTTTTTTTTCAAAAATACGCAGGGTTTCCGCCGGATCGTCTCGGGAAATCTCGACTTCCTCCAACGGTCCAATCCCGGCGATTAAAAGGTGCGAGCCTAAATTCCCGATGCCGCAGCTATCCAGAATGCAGACGCTTGATGTATCGGAAAGAGTTAATAAAGCACTGATAAGTTCGTCTGCGGAAAGCGAAATTTCTTGCACTTGCGGATTTTATCACGGATCGTTTCTGAGCCAACAATTTCACATCATCTGCAATTTCGCGTAAGATGTTGCAAATTAAATCGATTACCCTGATCGATCGGAAAACCTATGGTTTTGAATACAGACGAAAAGTATAAATTAGTTCGCGGCTTGGGCTTGCTAGCTGCGGTGTCCGTGATTATCGGGAACGTTATCGGCACCGGTGTTTTTTTGAAGGCGCGTGTGATGACCTGCAATGTCGGCAGCCCGGAATGGGTTTTGATCGCCTGGGTGGCCGCGGGATTTTTGTCGCTGGCAGGAGCTTTGACGTATGCCGAGCTTACCGCGATGAAGCCCGAAGCGGGCGGTGAATACGTTTTTTTACGCGATGCTTACGGACGGCTTTCGAGCTTTCTTTTCGGATGGATGCAGATGTTTATCGCAAAGCCCGGCTCGCAGGCGGCGGCCGGAATGGCATTCGCTATCGGGTTGAACGATTTTATAGGCGGCGGGCTTCTGGGAGAAGCGGTTTTCCTGAAAACGTCATTCATAGAAATTTCGATGATCCAGATCGTTGCTCTGATGATGATCGTTATTTTTACGACGCTTAATGCCGCGACCGTGGCGATCAGCGGCCAGATTGCTACATTTCTGACCGGCGTAAAACTCGCTTTGATACTTTTCGTCGGTTTGGGAGCGTTTATCTGGGCAACCGGAGATTTTTCGCATTTCTCGATGATAA
>JACDAY010000294.1 GCA_013695195.1 Blastocatellia bacterium
GTCTTCAATGAGTTGCATAAACGCGCCTGAACCCGTTTTAACATCGAGCACAAGCGCGTCCAAACCTTCCGCCAGCTTTTTCGACATTATCGAAGCCACGATCAAAGGAATGCACGGAACTGTCGCAGTTGCATCACGGAGCGCATAAAGCTTTTTATCCGCGGGCGCCATTTCCGCGGTCTGGCCGGCCATTGCGAAACCGCATTTTGTAATAATCGCTCGAAATTCAGCCTTGGAGAGCTTCACATTGTAGCCGGGAATCGCTTCGAGTTTGTCGAGAGTTCCGCCCGTATGGCCCAGCCCGCGTCCAGAGATCATGGGAACGGCGACGCCACATGCGGCGACGAGAGGAGCAATTATCAAAGACGTTTTATCACCCACGCCGCCGGTCGAATGCTTGTCGGCTTTCGGCGCATCGATGTCGGAGAAATCGAGCACCTCGCCCGAATGCAGCATCGCACGCGTCAATGCGTCCTGCTCACTCATATTCAGCCCGCGAATGAACATCGCCATAATGAGCGCGGAAATTTGATAATCAGCCCAACTCCCGTCACAAACGCCGTCTATAAACGAATTTATCTCATCCGCCGAAAGCTCCGCGCCGTCGCGTTTTTTTGCAATTATTTCTTGTGGCCGCATTGATGTGATTGACATTAAAAGAATGCCCAAGTTTCGCACATGAGCAGTCTATAAGTCTATGAAAGATATGTGTCCTAAGGACGATGGAGCAGAATCACGGCTTCGGCTTTAACTGCCTTTCGTTCGCCGACCGAACCCATGCCTTCACCGGTTTTGGCTTTGACGCTAATGCAGCTTTGCTCGATCTCAAGCACGGCCGCGAGGCCTTCGCGTATCTCATCGATATATTCACGAAGTTTAGGTTTTTCGAGACTGATGATCGAATCGACATTGACGACCGCAAATCCCTTTTCCTTCATCAGGCCGACTGCATAGCATAGGAAAACAAAGCTTTCGGCGTTTCGCCATCTTTCCTGGCCATCAGAAAAATGAGTGCCGATGTCTCCTAGAGCCAGAGCGCCGAAAATTGCGTCGGTCACTGCGTGCGTTAAGGCGTCGGCGTCGGAATGGCCTTCGGCACCCAGATCGGATTCGATCCGTAAGCCGCCAAGAATTAGAGGTTTGCCTTCGACCAGGCGGTGTACATCATTTCCAAAGCCAATTCGAAACATAAATAGAACTATATCTTGTATAAGAGAGAATTTAACTACTTTTTACTAACATATAGCTCGTCTTTCAGTACTGCTTCCGCAAAAACCAGGTCTTCCGGACGGGTTATTTTGATATTTTTGGGATTTCCTTCCACAAAAGCGATTTTGTAACCCAATTTCTCGACCAAAAAACACTCGTCCGTGACATCATCTCCCAAATAGCCGAGAGCGAACGCTTTTTGGAGAATTTCATAACGAAACGCCTGCGGCGTCAATGCTCGTTTAAGCTTTCGGCGGTCGAGCGTTCCGGCGAACCGGTCGCCGTCGATCGTCTTTATCGTATCAGTAACATCGGCGACCAGACATGCCGCACCGGTCTCCCGCGCTTTTTCCATTGTTCGGGAAATTTCATCAACCGAAACAAGGGGCCGCGCGCCGTCGTGCACGGCTATAATTTCCACGCCGGGATTGACTGCGCGAAACCCATTAAAAACGGATTCGGCCCTTGTCATGCCGCCCGAAACGATTTTTGTGATCTTGCGGATGTCGAACTTACCGGCAATATTTGTAAAATTTGCAATCTCGGCAGACGAGAGCACGAGGATCACTTCCGAAACGGAATCGCAGCGTTCAAACCGTTCCAAAGTATAAATGAGCAACGGTTTTCCGAGAATTTCGAGGAACTGTTTAGGAATAGTGGAATTAAATCGTTTTCCGCTGCCGGCCGCGACTACAATTGCTGTGTTCATTTGCTGACCGAGCTCAAAGCGCTAGTCCAACTCTTCGATTATCGTGGTTTGACGCAGTTCGCGGGTGGCCTTTCGAAAGCCAAGCGAACGCGAATCGTGAACACCGAAGTGGCTTTCGCCGTTTTCTTCTTTTTCTTCCCACAAACGTCCGAAGATCATCTTTCCGGCGGTGGTTTGCAGAACGCTCGTAACTGCAATATCCGCCGTTTTCCCGATCAGGCGGCGTGCGTTATCAACCACAACCATTGTGCCGTCGTCGAGATAGGCAACGCCCTGATTGTATTCCTTACCTTCTTTAAGAACAAAAACGCGCATTGCTTCGCCGGGCAGAACTACAGGTTTTAAGGCATTAGCAAGCTCGTTGATATTCAGAACGGAAACGCCGCGGAGCTGCGAAACCTTGTTCAAATTGAAATCGTTGGTAACAATCACCGCGTCGAGCTGTTTTCCGAGCTCGATCAACTTTAGGTCGACTTCCTTAACTGCCGGAAAATCCGTCTCGACAATTTGAATATCGAGCTTGCTGTTATTTCGAAGACGCTGCAGCATATCCAGCCCGCGGCGGCCGCGCTGTCTTTTGGAAGAATCCGCCGAGTCCGCAACCTGTTGCAGTTCCGCGAGAATAAAATTTGGGATTATCAAAGTCCCGCCGAGAAAGCCCGTTTCTGCAACATCGGCAATTCGTCCGTCGATAATCACCGATGTATCGAGGATTTTATAGTCGAGCTTCGCGCTCTTATCGCTAAAAATCCCGCCGAGAGCCGACAGATCGAGATAATCACCCTTCGCGGCTCCGACCATTAAGCCGATGTAACCCATAAACAATGCCAGCACAATGGTAAGAAACACCTTCATTTCACCCGGGACGGTGTTGATGTCCTGGCTGCTGATAAGCATTCCGATTAAATAAGCGCCGATTATGCCTAGCGTAGAGCCGATCGCCGCGCCGATCAATGTTTTCAAACTGGCGGTACGCGCACGCATCTCAAACCCGATGATAAATGCGGCCACGAGTGCTCCGAGAATCGCCGAAATTAACTGTCTAACGCTTCGCGAACCATCAATATGACTCGTTTGCGCAAGAGGATTCAGCAAAAAGCCGGTCGCCGCCAGAATGACGATAAAAGCAATCCTGATTATGATAATATCCAGCTTCATTTCGAAAATTCTAACACGAATGGCGGTCTAAAAATAATGGCTTGCAGCCTGCTTAACAAAATAGGCCGACTTCTGTTGCTGTTAATAGCATTCGTAAAGTCGTCCTCAGCAGATGTTAGAAATGTCTATTGAGAATCGAATTTCAGACAATTTAAAAACTCGTCGAGCCAACCGAAGATAAAATCCTGGCTTTGTATCAAATTTTAACTAAAGCTGACAAATCCGCTCTTTCCGACTTGTAATTACCCGGTTAATTTGGGCTTTTCTTTAAATTATATTCAAGTTAATTTTAACATCTAAATTTAACTCAAATTACAGGTCCGGAAGGGCTGCTCTGCACCCGCCTATTATTAATTAAGAAAATAGCATTTACTTAATTTGAAAGCCCTGGAAGGTCCTATTCGTTGGGTTTGTCCGAGCCCGGGCTCCATAATTCTTCGCTTTCTTTAGTCCTATCCGAACCTGGGCTCCATTCTTCATCGCTTTTATCCGGCAGACCGGGCTGATCGCTTTGTCCGCCGTAGTTATCTTTAGAATTGCTCTGGCCTTCGGCTTCCGGTTTATTGTCGTAATCTTCTTTTTCCACCCCTTTGCCCTGATTGCCCGCCTGACCCTGTTGACTTTGATTATTTGGCATTTCTGTAACCTCTCGTATTCAAGATTCTCGTTTATAATTAAACGAGTTACTTCTGATTATACAATTAATGTGCCGTTCTCATTTAATCGACAAACTGTTTGATTATTCACGTCTTAAAAAATTGCGCGAGTTCGACATATACAGAATTTCTGGCAAAAGTTGTATTATCTTGGAACTATCAATTTCCCGGTCTCCGTTTATGGCAAAAACACCAGCGACAATATACGTCTGTCAGAATTGCGGCGGACAGTCCAGAAAATGGCAAGGGCAGTGTCCTGACTGCGAAGAGTGGAATACGCTCGTCGAAGAGCGTTTTCGTCCGGCGGCGCAAAATGGCGGCAAGATCGGCGTATGGTCCTCGAATTTTAACGCTCGTTCCCCCATAGCTTTTTCCGAAATCGAATCGCAGGACGATGCCCGCACAACCTCTGGAATCGATGAACTGGACCGTGTTCTCGGCGGCGGCATCGTCGCGGGTTCGCTGGTTTTGATAGGCGGCGCGCCCGGAATCGGTAAATCGACTATTGTCATTCAGATGGCTGACAAATTGTGTGAAAATAGCGCGAAAGTTCTATATGTTTCGGGTGAAGAATCTGAACGCCAGATAAAAATGCGCGGCGAGCGGTTGGGACTTTCCGCAGGCAATCTGTTTCTGCTGCCTGAGACGAATCTTCAATCGATCCTGGCCGAAATCGACAAGCTGCGGCCCGATTTTATTATCGTGGACTCGATTCAAACAATTTTCAGCGAAAAAATCGAATCAGCGCCGGGAAGTGTTTCGCAAGTACGCGATGTCGCCGGGCAGTTTATGATGCTCGCCAAGCAAACGGCGACGCCCGTTTTTCTCACCGGCCACGTTACAAAAGAAGGCTCCATCGCCGGCCCGAAAACTCTAGAGCATATTGTCGATACAGTTTTGTATTTCGAGGGCGATCGACATCACAATCACCGCATCATTCGCGCTACAAAAAACCGTTTCGGCGCTGCAAACGAGATTGGTGTTTTCGAAATGACGAATACCGGTTTGGTGCCGGTCGGCAATCCGTCGGAGCTTTTCCTGCAGGAACGCCCGGAAGGCTCAAGCGGCTCTGTCGTTACAGTCTGCATGGAAGGTACTCGTCCGATGCTTGTCGAGATTCAGGCACTCGTTTCAAGCACAAAATCGGCATCGGGAAGACGAATGGCACAGGGCTTCGATTACAACCGGACATCTCTCCTGATCGCCGTTCTCGAAAAACGTCTGGGCTTCCAACTCGCCGGAGATGACGTCTTTGTAAATATCGCCGGCGGCCTGGAAGTCGATGAGCCGGCCGCCGATCTCGGCGTGATCGCGGCAATTGCTTCGAGTTTTCGAAATCTACAGATTCCGCCCGAAACCGCGGTATTTGGTGAAGTAGGCCTCACCGGAGAAGTTCGCGGCGTCCTTCAGGCACAGTCTCGCGCCCGCGAAGCACAAACGCTTGGATTCAAGAAACTTATTCTTCCGGCATCGAATAAAATAGGTTTGGAAAAACTTTTGGGAATCAGAGTCGTCGGCGTGAAAAATTTGGAAGAAGCGATGGAAGAACTTTTTTAGAATTTCTGCCACATAACCGCCTTCTTCGGCGAGATAAATCATAAACGGATATTTAACTTTTCCCATTCAAGCCGCTAATTGATGCCGGCGAGGTTGCGGGATTTCGTCG